>NZ_JACARZ010000106.1:0-13679 GCF_013386315.1 Pseudomonas sp. P7779
GATGGCCTCTTCGCGAGCAAGCCCGCTCCCACATTTGATCGCATTTCAACTGAAGAAACTCGCTCGAATGTGGGAGCGGGCTTGCTCGCGAAGAGGCCCGAGCGCGCAATAAAAAACCCGCGCCTGTCACCAGAACGCGGGTTTCTTATTACCAGCAGCGATTACCGCTCCAGCAAGATCCGCAGCATGCGACGCAACGGCTCAGCCGCGCCCCACAGCAGTTGGTCGCCGACGGTGAACGCGCCCAGGTACTGCGTCCCCATGTTCAGCTTGCGCAGACGGCCAACCGGCACATTCAGGGTACCGGTCACCTTGTTCGGGCTCAGTTCCTGGATACTGATATCACGGTTGTTCGGCACCAGCTTGACCCAAGGGTTGTGCTGGCTGATCAGCCCTTCGATATCGGCGATCGGCACGTCTTTGTTCAGCTTGATGGTCAACGCCTGGCTGTGGCAACGCATGGCGCCGATGCGCACGCAGATACCGTCCACCGGGATCGGGCTCTTGAAGCGACCGAGGATCTTGTTGGTCTCGGCCTGGGCCTTCCACTCTTCACGGCTCTGGCCGTTAGGCAGTTCCTTGTCGATCCACGGGATCAGGCTGCCGGCCAATGGCACACCGAAGTTTTCGGTCGGGTAGGCCTCGCTGCGCATGGCCTCGGCCACACGGCGGTCGATGTCGAGGATCGCGCTGGCCGGGTCAGCCAGTTGATCGGCGACAGCGGCGTGGGTCGCGCCCATCTGCTTGATCAGTTCACGCATGTTCTGCGCGCCGGCACCGGAGGCCGCCTGATAGGTCATGGCGCTCATCCACTCCACCAGGCCGGCTTCGAACAAGCCGCCCAGGCCCATCAGCATCAGGCTGACGGTGCAGTTGCCGCCGATGTAGTTCTTGGTGCCCGCGTCCAGTTGCTGGTCGATCACCTTGCGGTTGACCGGGTCCAGCACGATCACCGCGTCATCCTGCATGCGCAGGCTGGAAGCGGCGTCGATCCAGTAACCCTGCCAGCCGGCTTCGCGCAGCTTGGGGAAGACTTCGCTGGTGTAGTCGCCACCCTGGCAGGTCAGAATGACGTCGAGGGTCTTCAGTTCTTCAATGTTGTAGGCGTCCTTGAGCGGAGCAATGTCCTTGCCCACGGACGGCCCTTGACCACCTACATTGGAGGTGGTGAAAAACACCGGCTCAATAAGATCGAAATCCTGCTCTTCCAGCATCCGCTGCATGAGCACGGAACCGACCATACCGCGCCAACCGATCAGACCTACACGTTTCATCGCAACTACACCTTGTTCAAAAGTGGGCCGCCTTGCAGCAACATCTGCAAGCGGGCCCGAGAGATTACAGATTCCGCAGCGCGGCGACTACTGCGTCGCCCATTTCTTGCGTACCGACCTTGGTGCAACCCTGGGACCAGATGTCGCCAGTGCGCAGGCCCTGGTCGAGCACCAGGCTCACGGCCTGCTCGATGGCATCCGCGGCGTCGGTCAGGTTGAAGCTGTAACGCAGCATCATCGACACCGACAAAATGGTCGCCAACGGGTTGGCAATGCCCTGCCCGGCGATGTCCGGCGCCGAACCGTGGCACGGCTCGTACATGCCCTTGTTGTTGGCATCCAGGGAGGCCGACGGCAGCATGCCGATGGAACCGGTAAGCATCGAGGCCTGGTCGGACAGGATGTCGCCGAACAGGTTGTCGGTGACGATCACGTCGAACTGCTTCGGTGCACGCACCAGCTGCATGGCGGCGTTGTCGACGTACATGTGGCTCAGCTCGACGTCCGGGTAGTCCTTGGCGACTTCCTCGACGATTTCACGCCACAGCTGGCTGGACGCCAATACGTTGGCCTTGTCCACCGAGCAGACCTTCTTGCCACGCACACGGGCCATGTCGAAACCGACACGGGCGATACGGCGGATTTCACTCTCGCTGTACGGCAGGGTGTCGTAGGCCTGACGCTCGCCATTCTCCAACTCGCGCACGCCCCGTGGCGAGCCGAAGTAGATACCGCCGGTCAGTTCGCGGACGATCAGGATGTCCAGGCCCGCGACGATTTCCGGCTTCAGGCTGGAAGCGTCCGCCAGTTGCGGGTAAAGGATCGCCGGGCGCAGGTTGCCGAACAGGCCCAGTTGCGCACGGATCTTCAGCAGGCCGCGCTCAGGGCGGATGTCACGTTCGATCTTGTCCCATTTCGGGCCACCCACGGCGCCCAGCAGCACGGCGTCGGCTGCGCGGGCACGCTCCAGGGTTTCGTCGGCCAGAGGCACGCCGTGCTTGTCGATGGCCGCGCCGCCGATCACGTCGTGGCTCAGTTCGAAGCCCAGGCTGTACTTGGCGTTAGCCACTTCCAGCACCTTGACCGCTTCGGCCATGATTTCCGGACCAATGCCGTCGCCAGGGAGAATCAGAATCTGCTTGCTCATGCGTTCCTCATTTCATCAAGCGACCCGCCCGTGGGCAGGTCGGGAAAAATTAATCAGCGTTCGGCCCACACCACCAGCACGTCGGTGCTGAAGGTGCCGTCGGCTTGAATCTCGAAGTAATCGCGCACTTCCTGGCCCATTGCCTTTTGCAGCTCCAGGATCGCGGCACGCAATACCTCTGGGGTGCGCATGCGCTCGACCCACGAGGTGTATTCCAGGCGCAGGCGCTGGCGGCTGCTGTTGCGCACATGCAAACCGGCTTCGCTGAGCTGGCGCATCCACTCGCCGGCGGAATAGTCACGCACGTGGCTGGTGTCGCGCAGCACTTCGACGGTTTGCAGGTAAGTGTCCAACAGCGGGCTGCCCGGTGACAAGACGTCCACGAAAGCGGCCACGCCACCCGGTTTGAGCACCCGGCGCACTTCACGCAGGGCCAGGCCCAGGTCGCTCCAATGGTGCGCCGAGTAGCGGCTGAACACGAAGTCGAATTCGCCATCGGCAAACGGCAGGCGCTCGGCGGCGCCGTGCACGGTGCGGATGTTGTCCAGGCCACGGTCCACGGCAGCGGCGGCCACCACGTCAAGCATCTGTTGGGACAGGTCGTACGCCACCACTTCTTTAACCAACGGTGCCACGTTGAAACTCACGTGACCGGCGCCGCAACCCAGGTCCAGCAGTCGTGCAGCGCCCTGCCCGGCCAGTTCGGCCTGGAGCAGCGCGAACTCGGTGCCTTGAGCATGTACTGCGCTGCTCAGGTAGGCCGAGGCCTGTTCGCCGAATTGTTTTTGCACGACTTGGGTGTGGGCAGTGCTGGTCATGATGATGTCCCTGGTTTTTGTGTTGCTGTTGCTGGCCCTTTCGCGAGCAAGCCCTCTCCCACATTCGACCGAGTTCCTTCAGTTGAAATGCAATCAAATGTGGGAGCGGGCTTGCTCGCGAAGGGGCCAGTCCGGTCTACATGGAATCAAGCGTCGCGAAACAACCAAGGCTGGCTGGCCCGGTGTTTGGTTTCAAACGCGGCAATCGCATCGCCGTCCTGCAAGGTCAGGCCGATGTCGTCCAGGCCATTGATCAGGCAGTGCTTGCGGAAGGCGTCCACTTCAAAGTGATACACCTTGCCGTCCGGACGGGTCACGGTCTGCGCCGCCAGGTCGATGGTCAACTGGTAGCCCACATCGGCTTCCACCTGCTGGAACAACTCATCCACTTCGGCATCGCTCAAGATGATCGGCAGCAAGCCGTTCTTGAAGCTGTTGTTGAAGAAGATGTCGGCGTAGCTCGGCGCGATGATGCTGCGAAAGCCATATTCTTCCAGGGCCCACGGCGCGTGCTCACGGCTGGAGCCGCAACCGAAGTTTTCCCGGGCGAGCAACACGCTGGCACCCTGGTAACGCTCGGCGTTGAGCACAAAGTCCTTGTTCAGCGGGCGCTTGGAGTTGTCCTGGTAGGCGTAGCCCACGTCCAGGTAGCGCCACTCGTCGAACAGGTTCGGGCCAAAACCGGTGCGCTTGATCGATTTCAAGAACTGCTTGGGAATGATCTGGTCGGTGTCCACGTTGGCACGGTCCAACGGCGCGACTAAACCGGTGTGTTGAGTAAAAGCTTTCATCGGGTATTCCTCAGATCAATTCGCGAACGTCGATGAAACGACCGTTGACGGCAGCCGCAGCAGCCATGGCCGGGCTGACGAGGTGGGTACGGCCACCGGCGCCCTGACGCCCTTCGAAGTTACGGTTGGAGGTGGACGCGCAATGCTCGCCCGACTCCAAACGGTCCGGGTTCATCGCCAGGCACATCGAGCAACCCGGCTCGCGCCATTCAAAACCGGCTTCGAGGAAGATCTTGTCGAGGCCTTCGGCTTCAGCCTGGGCCTTGACCAGGCCCGAACCTGGCACCACGATCGCCTGCTTGATGGTGGAGGCGACTTTGCGGCCCTTGGCGATCACCGCCGCAGCGCGCAAATCCTCGATCCGCGAGTTGGTGCAGGAGCCGATGAATACGCGATCCAGCTGGATGTCGGTAATCGCCTGATTGGCTTTCAAGCCCATGTACTTCAAGGCGCGCTCGATGGAACCACGCTTGACCAGGTCGGTTTCCTTGGCCGGGTCCGGCACGTTCTGGTCAACGGCCAACACCATTTCCGGCGAAGTGCCCCAGCTGACTTGCGGCTTGATCTGGGCGGCATCGAGAGTAACCACGGTGTCGAACACCGCATCGGCGTCGGAAACCAGGTCTTTCCAGGCTTCGACAGCGGCGTCCCAATCAGCACCGGCAGGTGCGAACGGGCGACCCTTGACGTAGGCAATGGTCTTTTCGTCCGCCGCCACCATGCCCACGCGGGCACCGGCTTCGATGGACATGTTGCAGATGGTCATGCGGCCTTCGATGGACAGGTCGCGAATCGCGCTGCCGGCGAATTCGATGGCGTGGCCGTTACCGCCGGCGGTGCCGATCTTGCCGATCACGGCGAGGACGATGTCCTTGGCAGTGACGCCGAAAGGCAACTCACCTTCCACCGACACCAACATGTTCTTCATTTTCTTGGCGACGAGGCACTGGGTGGCGAATACATGTTCCACCTCGGAGGTACCAATACCGTGGGCCAGGGCGCCAAACGCACCGTGGGTAGAGGTGTGGGAGTCGCCGCAAACCACGGTCATGCCGGGCAAGGTAGCGCCCTGCTCCGGGCCGATCACGTGAACGATCCCCTGGCGCACGTCATTCATCTTGAATTCGGTGATGCCATATTCGTCGCAGTAATCATCGAGGGTCTGCACCTGGAGGCGCGACACGGTGTCGACGATGGCGTCGATCCCGCCTTTACGCTCCGGGGTGGTCGGCACGTTGTGGTCCGGGGTGGCGATGATCGAGTCGACGCGCCAAGGCTTGCGCCCGGCCAGTCGCAGGCCTTCGAACGCTTGGGGCGAGGTCACTTCATGGATGATGTGACGGTCGATGTAGATCAGCGACGACCCATCATCGCGCCGTTTCACTTCATGGGAATCCCAAAGCTTGTCGTAAAGCGTTTTGCCGGCCATCACGCGGTCCTCATCAGGTGTTTCTATGCCCCGGGCCTTGAACGATTCAATAACCCTTTGGCTTGTGAGGCTGATGGTATGGCGCTACATTAAATAACTCAAATTCATATTTTTTATGCTTTGGATTACCAACTGGAATAGAACAATGGACTTGGCCAACCTCAATGCCTTTATCGCCATCGCCGAGACCGGCAGCTTCTCCGGTGCCGGTGAACGCCTGCACCTGACCCAACCGGCCATCAGCAAGCGCATCGCCGGCCTGGAGCAACAATTAAAGGTGCGCCTGTTCGACCGGCTGGGGCGTGAAGTCGGCCTCACCGAAGCCGGACGGGCGCTGCTGCCCCGGGCGTATCAGATTCTCAATGTACTGGACGACACCCGCCGCGCCCTGACCAACCTGACCGGCGAGGTCAGCGGTCGTCTCACCCTGGCCACCAGCCATCACATCGGCCTGCACCGCTTGCCACCGGTCCTGCGCACGTTCACCCGGGAATACCCGAATGTCGCGCTGGACATCCAGTTTCTTGACTCGGAAGTGGCCTACGAAGAAATCCTCCATGGCCGCGCCGAAGTGGCCGTGATCACTCTGGCGCCGGAACCCCACACGCTGGTGCGGGCCACCCCGGTGTGGGACGACCCACTGGATTTCGTGGTGGCGCCGGAACACAGCCTGATCAGCAACGGCAGCGTCAGCCTGGCGGACATCGCCCGGCACCCGGCGGTGTTTCCCGGCGGCAACACCTTTACCCACCATATCGTGCAGCGGCTGTTCGAGGCCCAGGGCCTGACGCCAAACATCGCCATGAGCACCAACTACCTGGAAACCATCAAGATGATGGTCTCCATTGGCCTTGCCTGGAGCGTGTTGCCGCGCACCATGCTCGATGACCAGGTGGCACGCATCGCTTTGCCGGGCATACAGCTCAGTCGCCAGCTAGGCTATATCGTGCACACCGAAAGGACGCTGTCGAACGCTGCGCGGGCTTTCATGAGCCTATTGGATGCACAGGTCGATCTGCCAGGGAATCAGGCTTGAATCGCCGTGGCCCGTAGACCGTGGAACCCGCGCCGAACGCCCATCGAGCCAAGGCCCTTTGATAATGCGCAACCCCGTCGATACCGTGCCACCCCTGCCCCGCATCTACGCCCTGGACCCACAGGAGGCGGAGCAAAGCTGGGACAGCGCGCCGCAACTGCTGGCGGCGCTCAACGCTGCCCGGCTGGGCGCCTGGAGCTGGGAAATCGATACCGGCCGGATCAGCTGGTCCCGAGGCACTCAGGCCCTGTTCGGCTTCGACCCGCGCCAGCCGCTGCCTGAAGACCTGGAGTACCTGGACCTGCTGGCCCCCGAGGACCGCGCCAAGGTGGTCCGGGCCTTTCATGCGGTGCTGGCCGGCGAACCCGCTGTCCAGGCCATGCACCACCGTATCCAATGGCCCGATGGCAGCCTGCACTGGCTGGAAATCAACGGCAGCCTGCTACCGGACAAGGCCGGGCGTCGTCGAATGATCGGGGTGATCCGCGAAATCACCCACCAGCGCGAGCGCGAACACGCCCTCAGCCATTCGGAAAAGCGCTTCGCCACCCTGTTCCATTTGTGCCCGCTGATGGTCCTGCTGACCCGCCAGGCGGACGGCCTGATCAGCGAAGCCAACCAGTATTTCGAAAGCCTGTTCGGCTGGCCGTTGGCCGATGCCATTGGCCGCAGCACATTGGAGCTGGGCCTCTGGGTACACCCGGAACAACGCGCGCATCTGGTCAAGGCCACCCAGCGCAAAGGCGCCCCCATCACCATGGAAGTGCAGTTTCGCGCCAGCAACGGGCAGGTCCACGATGGCACCCTCAGCGCCCAGAAAGTCGAGCTGGACGGCGAGGACTACCTGATCAGCACCTTCCTCGACACCACCGAGCGCAAGAATGCCGAGCAGGCCCTCAAGGACAGCCAGGAACGCCTGGACCTGGCCCTGGACTCGGCGCAACTGGGCACCTGGGACTGGCACATCCCCAGCGGCATGCTCTATGGCTCGGCCCGCGCCGCCCAACTGCACGGGCTGGAACCCCAACCGTTCCACGAATCCTTCGAGGCCTTCTTTGAAGGCATGCCCCAGGAAGAGCGCGAGAGCATGCGCAACGCCTACCGCACCCTGCGCGAAGGCCCGGCGGGCAACTACCAACTGACCTACCGCGTGCAACTGGAAGACGGCAGTTCGCGCTACCTGGAAAGCCGCGCCCGCCTGTATCGCGATGACACGGGCGTACCGTTGCGAATGGCCGGGACCCTGCTCGACATCACCGACCAGGTTGAACGGGAGCAGCGCCTGATCGCATCCGAAGAAAAATTCGCCAGCCTGTTCCTCGCCAGCCCCGACCCGATCTGCGTGACGCGCCTGGAGACCGGCCAGTTTATCGAGATCAACCCGGCCTTCACCCAGACCTTCGGCTGGACCGCCGCCGAGGTGCTCAACAACAACGCCGAGCAGATCGGCTTGTGGGAGGAGTCCAGCCAACGCCTGCAGCGCATCGAGCAGGTGATCCGCGAACAATCCCTGAGCAACGTGGCAATCACCGTTCATCACAAGAACGGCCAGACCCTGAACTGTGTAATATCCAGCCGCCTGATCCAGGTCAGCGACCAACCCTGCATCGTCACCACCCTGCGGGACATCACCCAACAGCAACGCTCGGAAGCGGCGCTCAAGGCCAGCGAAGAGAAATTCGCCAAGGCCTTTCATTCCAGCCCCGATGCGGTGTCGATCACCGAGCGCGATACCGGGCGCTACGTGGAGGTCAATGACGGCTTCTGCCGCCTCACCGGCTACCGCGCCGAAGAAGCGATCGGCCTGACGCTGTACCAGATCGGCATCTGGGCCGATGAAAACCAGCGCGCGGCGTTATTGGCCGAGCTGCAGATCAAGGGCCGCATTCATCACCTGGAAATGCTCTGGCACAACAAGCGCGGCGAAGTGCTGGCAGTTGAAGTGTCGGTGGAGCCCATCACCCTCAATGAAACCCCCTGCCTGTTGCTGACCGCCCGGGACGTCAGCCTGCTGAAAAACGCCCAGGCGCAGATTCGCCACCTGGCCTATCACGACCCGCTGACCAACCTGCCCAACCGCGCCCTGCTGATGGACCGCCTGAGCCAGCAGATCGCCCTGCTCAAGCGCCACAACCTGCGGGGCGCCCTGCTGTTTCTTGACCTGGACCACTTCAAGCACATCAACGATTCCCTCGGCCACCCGGTCGGCGACACGGTGCTGAAGATCGTCACTGCACGCCTTGAAGCCAGTGTGCGCATGGAAGACACCGTGGCACGCCTGGGCGGCGATGAGTTTGTGGTGCTGCTCAGCGGCCTGGAAGGCACGCGCCCGCAAGTCAGCACTCAGGTCCAGGAGCTGGCCGATACCCTGCGCGAACTGTTATCCGAACCGATGTTCCTGGATGGCCACCGCCTGCAAGTCACCCCGAGCATCGGCGTGGCGCTGATCCCCGATCACGGCTCAACCCCGGCCGATTTGCTCAAGCGCGCCGACATCGCCCTGTACCGGGCCAAGGATTCAGGGCGCAACACCATCCAGATGTTCCACAACAGCATGCAGAAAACCGCCAGCGAGCGGCTGCGCATGGAAACCGACCTGCGCCTGGCCCTGTCCCGCGGCGAGTTCAGCGTGCATTACCAACCCCAGGTGGATGCGCGCGGCAACACCATCGTCGGCGCCGAGGCCCTGGTGCGCTGGCAACATCCGCAGTTGGGCGCACAGTCCCCGACGGAATTCATCAAGGTCCTGGAAGACAGCGGCCTGATCCTTGAAGTGGGCACCTGGATCCTCGACGAAGCCTGCAGCACCTTCGCGCAGTTGATTGCCGAGGGGCTGGTAGACCCGCTGAACTTCAGCCTGTGCGTCAACATCAGCCCGCGGCAGTTTCGCCAGAATGATTTTGTCGAACGGGTAGAACGCAGCCTGCGCACCCACCACCTGCCTTATACCCTGCTGAAGCTGGAAATCACCGAAGGCATCGTGATCCAGAATCTGGACGACACCATCAGCAAAATGCGCCGCCTGAAAAAGCTCGGCGTGAGTTTTGCGATGGATGATTTCGGCACCGGCTATTCGTCGCTGACCTACCTCAAGCGCCTGCCGGTGGATGCGCTGAAGATCGACCAGTCGTTTGTGCGCGACGCCACCCATGACCCCAACGATGCGGAGATCATCCGTGCCATTGTGGCCATGGCGCGCAGCTTGAACCTGGACGTCATTGCCGAAGGAGTGGAAACCCCTGAGCAACTGGCGTTTTTGCAGGGGCTTGGGTGTCATTTGTATCAGGGGTATCTGCACAGTCGGCCCTTGCCGGTGGAAGGGTTCAGGCAGGTACTGAAGCGAATGCCCCAGGCCACTTCATCGGAATAAGTTGCACCGGATTTTCCTGATGGGCAGCTGCTTTTTGAGCCTGTAGGTTCAAGTGCTTTCCATTTTCGGGCACACCTACCATGCAGGATGCAAAGCACTCCCCGGCGCTGCTGGGCGGCGCCTCGAGATAACCGGCGCCAGGGTTGATGGACACCATGGGAGCAGACAGGGCATACAGCCAATGCTGTTGAATTTCATCCATGAGCAGGAGGTTCCAGAGTCGATGAGAGTAGCCCAGGCCAACTACCTATGCGGACACAGATTGCAAGGCATATGCAGCCGGCCACCATCGGACTTGTCTTTTCTGCGCGCAGAAAAAAGACCACGAGATCTCGTGGCCTGTGTTTCTCAAACTTTGCACCTTTGAACCTAAACCAGCGTTAGCGCGGTGCCCTCTTCATCCATCCAGCTTGATGATTTCAGTGGGTGTTTATACCCGTAATCATCAAAAGCCCCATCAACGACGACAACAGAATGCATGAAGTTCGCCAACGTGCCGGTTGCACCATCTGCCAGCGCCTGGACGCTGCTGCTTCGGGTAAAGGCGAACAAACCCAGGCGCCGCAGTGCATCACCGGGGGTCTCGCCATCATTGAGCGTGCTCATCGCCGCTTCAAAGCTCTCGCCGGCACGAAACTCGTGGTTCTCCATTTGCGCCCGCTTGGCGCTGACGGCGTACAGGAAATTCGCATCCTTGAGCAGGCCGGCGTCGGTGCCTTTGAAATTCGAGTGTTCGCGGGCTGTTTTCAGTTCTGCATAGGTCAAGCTGACCTTGCTGGAGTCGCGCATCGTCACGGTATAACCGTCGCGGGTCTCGGTGATGTTTTTATAGATCCCCCGGGGACTTTGCCCATACTTCATCATCGCCGCCTTGATCGCCGATACCGTGACACAGTTCCCCTCGACGCCTTGATAGAATCCACGCCAGATATCCCCAGGCTTGACCCCGACCGGCACATTGGAAATAGGCAGGGGCCGCGAGCTTGAACCAACGGGCACTCCGTCCGGTACCTCCTCGGCGAGCATGTAGCCATAAGATTTGACGATAGATGGCTTGTCACCATTGCTGTGCTGCAGGCCATCCAGTACCAAGGCACTCGAATAGCCAAAAGTACTGACCACCCCCACCGCGCCCTGCTCCTGCATCTTGGCGGGTGGCACGATGCGCAAGAAGCCAGTCATGCCCAAGCCCTTCAACACGCGGTATTCCGTATCGCCTTTGAGCGTGTTCGATAAAACCTTTTCAAACGATGCCCCAGGGGCCTGGTCACCGCGGGTCATCTGCTTGCGCTTCGTGTACGCCGCCAGCATGAAGTTGGCCTGCTTCACCGCGTCGGGGTTGTTCCCAGCGAATCGCGAGGCCGTGGTCGCTTGCTGCAACTCTTGCCGGGAAAAATGCAGTTCGAAACCGTCCTTCATCGTGATGTCATAACCGTCTCCCGCCGGGGTGACTTTCTCGAACATATCCGTGGCGTCTGGACCAAACCTCATCATCATCATTTTTATGACGCAGGCATGGCTGCTGCCATCAACAACCTCACCGAATCCTCGCTCGGCCGCGTTAAATCCGCTGAGAATGTCAACGGGCTTGCGGCCACGCCGGGTGGACGGCGTATCGACGAGGGGAACATCGACCGGAGCAACCGGCACATCCCGCTTGACCGGCTTAGCCGTTTGCCCCTCCTTGTCCAGCACGTAGACGTAGGGACGGTCGGGGCGATATTGACGGTCAAACCGATGCGCCACCCCATCCCGAATCAACGCGGCACCGAAGTTATGCGCCTCCATGACGCCGACGGAGTTCTTGCCGACGAGTTGCTCCGAAGGGATCTGCTGCATAAAACGGCCCATGCCCATGCCCTTGAGCAGGTTCGATGCAGTCTCACCCTGTAAGGACGTGGTCAAGGCCGCGTTAAAGCTGCTGCTGATACGGCTGTCGGAACTGGACAATTGTTTGCGCTTGACGAAGACAGCCAATGCGAAATTCGCGTTTTCCACTGTACTGGCATCACCACCGACAAATCTCGACGCTGAGGCAGTGCCATGCACTTCATGATCGGAAACATGCAACTTATAACCGTCTTTCAGCGTAACGTCATACCCCGAGCCAACGCGCTTTACTTCATCAAATAGATCAGCGCGCGCAGGACCGAAGGTCGATATCATCATCTGGATAACAGCAGAGTGGCTGCTCGTATCAAAATGCTCACCGAACTGTCGCTCGGTAGAATTCAAAGTACTTACACTGTCGACGGATTTATTTTCACCCCCGTATACACGCGCAGGATGATGGACCGCCGTACTCATTGCATAACCCGTATTCATCGTAATCATGGAGCACTCCTTTAAAGGGCGAACACACAATAGCCCGTGGTAAACGCTGCCACCTGCACGTTGCGTTCAGGCATAAAAAGAAAGTGCATGAACACGGCATACAGTATTTTCTGCACGCGATGAACTGCACTCAGTCAGATAATAAGTTCAACAAGATCTAGTTATAGATTTAACGTGTTGCGCAGCAACGATCATCTTCTTATTGTTTTATGGACGGCCCGTTAGCCAACCAATGCAATAGCCCGTCCAAACCGCGGTCTTCCCGCTTTAGTCCCATACATCTCCTCACACCCATCAACCACTGCTACAGAGTGCCTGCTCCTGTTGACCATACCGATCAATGATTTATCAGCAAACGCACTGACCGGAACTTCTTTCATATGCTGGCGCAAGCCCAGACGCTTGAAGCCTTCCCCGGGCCCCGTTTCGTCCTCACCGTCGTTGAGGCTGTTTATCGCGGATTGAAAGCTCCTGCCTGCAGTCCCGTCATTGTTTTCCAGCATCGCTCGCTTGGCGCTGACGGCAAATAGAAAGTGCGCATCCTTGAGCATGCCGGGATCGCGCATCGGGACAAACTTCGAGCCACGCCTGGCCTGGGCCAATTCATCCTTGCTCAAATCCAGCGCGTACCCGTCACGCATGACAATGTGATAGCCATCACCCTTGGCTTGAACAGACTTGAAGATATCGGTCGGGCTTTGACCGAACTTCGCCATCGCCGCCTTGATCGCCGAAATGGTCACGCAATTACCGTCAGGGCCCTGGCGAAAACCGTTCCATATATTTGCCGGCTTGGCGCCGTTGCGCTTATCGGACAGATCAGGAAGCGGCTGCGGTGTTGGATCCGGCAGGGGTGCATCCGGCTTGGGCAGCACTGCCGGCGGGGGCGCAGGCGTTACCTTGGTCGCCACTGTATTCGCCAGGTCCTTGCCCGCCAGCAGGCCTTGCAACTGTGTAAAAAACTGGGTGAACAGTTCGAGGAGCTTTGCTAACAGCGGGGTGTCGCTGGCTGTGTTCCCAACGGTACTTTGATCGTTATTACCGAACGATGAGAGGACTTGGTTATTAACGAATACCGGCTGCACGGGAACCGATCGTCCTGGTGTGTTGCCGGTTTGCGAATGTTGATAATAGTTTCTGACCGCGCCCGCATTATTGATTTCTGAACAAGACATATAACCATCCTTCATCAAGGGCCCCCCGACGTTTTTTATCGGGAGCGCCTTGTTGAAAAAAACTGAGGAAGTGGCCGACTTACCTGCTTATCCGGCGGCCGGGATTAAACCGCCAGTCGTTGTCGAACGCTCGACGCCTGCCGCTGGTTTCGAACTCAAAGAAATCCTCAGACGGCCCTGGCGAAGTGATGTCCGGCTCCGGCTTATCCGGCTTCGGAGTATCTGGTTTAGGCGCATCCGGCTTCGGTGGGACCGGAGCGTCTGGCTTCGGCGGGACCGGTGCAACGGGCTTCGGCGGAACTGGC
>NZ_JACARZ010000107.1:0-66231 GCF_013386315.1 Pseudomonas sp. P7779
CGCGAAGGTCGTTAACGATGACGCGGGCATCCTGATTCAACGCGGCGCACTCAGGTTCTTCGCGAGCAAGCCCGCTCCCACATAAAGCGGCCCTGTTTTTTGCCTACTGGCCCTGCTTACCACGATGACCGGGAACCCTATGCCGCCGTTACCGTAGCGACAGATATCTGCTCCCTTCCCGCAAAGCGATACAAAATCAAATAACGACACCATATTTTGTGTTTGATATTAATTTCCGTATCGCTTATAAAGTCCTCCATGCCTACGACAAAACACAAGGCGGGAGACCCCCCATGTACGCACAGCTTGTAGAAACCGGAGTAAAGCGCATCAAGGACCTCTCCGAGATGTCCGACCAGGAACGCGCTTTCCAGGAAAAAATCGACGCCGAAATCAAGATCGAAGCCAAGAACTGGATGCCCGACGCCTACCGTCAAACCCTGATCCGCCAGATCTCCCAACACGCCCACTCGGAAATCGTCGGCATGCTGCCCGAGGGCAACTGGGTCACCCGCGCCCCCACCCTCAAACGCAAGCTGCAACTGATGGCCAAGATCCAGGACGAAGCCGGCCACGGCCTGTACCTCTACAGCGCCATGGAAACCCTGGGCGCCGACCGCGACGAAGAAATCGCCAAGCTCCACAGCGGCAAGGCCAAGTACTCCAGCATCTTCAACTACCCCACCCTGAACTGGGCCGACATGGGCGCAGTAGGCTGGCTGGTAGACGGCGCCGCCATCGTCAACCAGGTGGTACTGCAGCGCACCTCCTACGGCCCCTACTCCCGGGCCATGGTGCGCATCTGCAAGGAAGAAAGCTTTCACCAGCGCCAGGGCTACGAACTGCTGCTGACCATGATGCGCCAGGGTACCCAGGCGCAAAAAGACATGGTCCAGGACGCGATCAACCGCCTCTGGTGGCCATCGCTGATGATGTTCGGCCCCAGCGACGAACACTCCCCCAACAGCGCCCAGTCCATGGCCTGGAAAATCAAGCGCCAGAGCAACGACGAACTGCGCCAGCGCTTCATCGACCAGACCATCCCGCAGCTGGAGCTGCTGGGCTGCACCTGCCCCGACCCGGACCTGAAGTGGAACGCCGAACGCGGCCATTACGATTTCGGCGAGATCCAGTGGAGCGAGTTCTACGAAGTGCTCAAGGGCAACGGCCCGTGCAACCAGGAACGCGTCGCCACCCGCCGCAAGGCGATTGAAGACGGTGCCTGGGTACGCGAAGCCGCCGTCGCCTACGCCCGTAAAAAACAGAACAAGAACGCCGCCTGATCGGCCACCTGATGTGGAGTCACCGTTATGTCTGAATGGACCCTGTTTGAAGTCTTCGTGCGCAGCAAGCACGGCCTGAATCACAAGCATGTGGGCAGCGTGCATGCCGCCGACACCACCATGGCCATCGAAAACGCCCGGGAGCTGTACACCCGCCGCAGTGAAGGCGTGAGCCTGTGGGTAGTGCCTTCCGCGCTGATCACCGCCTCGTCGCCGGACGAGAAAGACCCGCTGTTCGACCCGGCCGATGACAAGGTCTACCGCCACGCCAGCTTCTACGAGTTGCCGGCCGAAGTCGGGCATATGTGAGGTCGACCATGAACCCTGAAACCGATCTGATCGAATACCTGCTGCGCCTCGGCGACAGCGCCCTGATCCAGGGCCAGCGCCTGTGCCAGTGGTGCGGCCATGCGCCGGCGCTGGAAGAAGAACTGGCACTGATGAACGTCGGCCTCGACCTGGTGGGCCAGGCGCGCAACTGGCTGGAATACGCCGCCGAGCTGCTGGACGACGGGCGCGACGCCGATCACCTGGCCTTCCGCCGGGATGAGCGGGCCTATCGCAACCTGCTGCTGGTGGAACAACCCAACGGCGACTACGCGGTGACCATCCTCAAGCAATTCCTGTATGACGCCTGGCACTTGCCGGTGTTGAGCGGCCTGGCCCAATCCAGCGACGAACGCATCGCCGGCATCGCGGCCAAGGCGGTGAAGGAAGTCACCTATCACCTGCGCCGCTCCGGCGAGTGGGTGGAGCGCCTGGGAGACGGCACCGAGGAAAGCCATAAACGCATGCTCGCGGCGATCCCCGAGCTGTGGCGGTTCACCGTGGAACTGACCGGCGCCGACGACAGTGAACAGCGCCTGCACGCCGCCGGCATTACGCCGGACGCCGCTCAGGTTGCCGCAGCGTGGCAGACCCAGGTCAGCGAAATCTTTACCAGCGCCACCCTGCCCCTGCCGCCTGCTGCGAGCTATTTCTACCTGGATGCACGCCGCGGTTTGCACAGCGAGCACCTGGGAATTTTGTTGGCGGAAATGCAGTTTTTGCCCCGAGCGTACCCCGATGCAACCTGGTGAGCTGATCGCCAGCGACCAGGGCGCACGCCCGGCGCAACCCACCGACCTGGCTGCCGCGTGGGCCACCCTGGCGCAGGTCATGGACCCGGAAGTGCCGGTGGTGAGCGTGGTCGACCTGGGCATAGTGCGCGACCTGGACTGGCAGGCCGGCCACTTGCATGTGGTGGTCACGCCGACCTACTCCGGCTGCCCCGCCACCGAAGTGATCGAGGGCGACATCCGCGATGCATTGGAGCTGGCAGGTTTCCGCGCGCCGCAACTGGAACGCAAGCTGACCCCGGCCTGGACCACCGACTGGATCACCAGCAGCGGCCGCGAACGCCTGCGGGCCTACGGCATCGCACCGCCCCAAGGCAGTAGCAGCAAACGCAGCCTGCTGGGAGAAAGCCCGGTGATTGCCTGCCCGCAATGCGGCAGCACCCACACCGAAGTGCTCAGCGAATTCGGCTCCACCGCCTGCAAGGCGCTGCACCGCTGCCGCGATTGCCTGGAACCGTTCGACTATTTCAAGTGCATCTGAGGGGCCAGCGGCCCGCTTGGTTGGAGAACAACAATGAGCAAATTTCACAGCCTGACCATCAAGGATGTGCGCAACGAGACCCGTGACGCGGTGTCCATCGCCTTCGAGATTCCGCAGCATCTGCAAGACAGCTTCCACTTCACCCAGGGCCAGCACCTGGTGATGCGCACCCAGCTGGATGGCGAGGAAGTGCGCCGTTCCTATTCGATCTGCACCGGGGTCAATGACGGTGAACTGCGCATCGCCATCAAGCGCGTGGCCGGTGGACGGTTCTCCGCCTTTGCCAATGAACAGCTCAAGGCCGGGCACAGCCTGGAAGTGATGCCGCCCGCCGGGCATTTTCATGTGGACCTTGATCCGGCTCGCCACGGCCATTACCTGGCAGTGGCGGCCGGCAGCGGTATCACGCCGATCCTGTCGATCATCAAGACCACCCTGCAAACCGAGCCCCACAGCCGCGTGACGCTGCTGTACGGCAACCGTTCCAGCTCCGGTGCACTGTTTCGCGAACAGCTGGAAGACCTGAAGAACCGCTACCTGCAGCGCCTGAACCTGATCTTCGTGTTCAGCCGCGAGCAGCAGGATGTCGACCTTTACAACGGCCGCATTAATGCCGAGAAGTGCGAGCAACTGTTCTCCCGCTGGCTCGACGTGAAAGCCCTCGACGCGGCCTTTATCTGCGGCCCGCAGGAGATGACCGAGACCGTGCGCGACAGCCTCAAGGCCAAGGGCATGGCGCCCGAGCGCATCCATTTCGAACTGTTCGCCGCCGCCGGCAGCCAGCACAAGCGCGAGGCCCGCGAAGCGGCGCGGCAAGTGGATGCGGCGGTCAGCCAGATCACGGTGATCAGCGATGGCCGCGCCCTCGCCTTCGACCTGCCCCGCAACACTCAGAGCATCCTCGACGCGGGCAATGCCCAGGGCGCCGAGCTGCCGTATTCGTGCAAGGCCGGCGTGTGCTCCACCTGCAAATGCAAAGTCATCGAAGGCGAAGTGGAGATGGACAGCAACCACGCCCTCGAAGACTACGAAGTGGCCGCCGGCTATGTGCTGTCGTGCCAGGCATTCCCGGTCAGCGACAAGGTGGTACTGGATTTCGATCAGCTTTAAGGACACACCGCTCCCCTGTAGGAGCGAGCTTGCTCGCGAAGATCGTTAACGATGACGCGGGTAGCCTGAATCAACACGGCGCCCTCAGGTTTTTCGCGAGCAAGCTCGCTCCTACAGGACGCAGGTTTAACCACAACAACAATAAAAAGGAGCACACCACCATGACCCCCGACGATATCGAGCGCATCCGTCGACATCCCGATTTCATCCAGTTGGTACGCCGCAAACAGAACCTGTACTGGTCGCTGTCGCTGATCATGCTGGTGATCTATTTCGGGTTTGTGCTGTTGGTGGCGTTCTCCCCGGCTACCCTCGGGCAGTCGTTGAGCGGCGGCGTGACCACCGTGGGCATGCTGGTGGGTGTGGTGATTGTGCTGCTGGCGTTCGCGCTGACCGGCTTTTATGTGTACCGCGCCAACCACGTGATCGACCCGCTGAACGACAAGCTCAAGCAGGAGTGCACAGCATGAGCCGGCTGGTAGCGTGGTTTCTCCTGCCGCTGGCATTGGCCACGGACCTTGCAGTCGCCGACGACGGCGCATCCCGGCCACTGAACTGGAACGCCATCGGCATGTTCCTGGTGTTCGTGCTGTTCACCCTCGGCGTGACTCGCTGGGCCGCCCTGCGCACCCGTTCCGCCAGCGACTTCTACACCGCCGGCGGCGGCATGAGCGGCTTCCAGAATGGCCTGGCGATTGCCGGCGACATGATCTCGGCGGCGTCATTCCTCGGCATCTCGGCGATGATGTTCCTCAACGGTTATGACGGCCTGCTCTACGCCCTGGGCGTGTTGGCCGGCTGGCCGATCATCCTGTTCCTGATCGCCGAGCGCCTGCGCAACCTGGGCAAGTACACGTTTGCCGATGTGGTGTCCTACCGCCTGGAGCAGACCCCGGTGCGCCTGACCTCGGCCTTCGGCACCCTGACCGTGGCGCTGATGTACCTGGTGGCGCAGATGGTGGGCGCCGGCAAGCTGATCGAGCTGCTGTTCGGCATCGACTACCTGTACGCGGTGATGCTGGTGGGCGTGCTGATGGTGTTCTACGTGACCTTCGGCGGCATGCTCGCCACCACCTGGGTGCAGATCATCAAGGCGGTGATGTTGCTGTTCGGCACCACCTTCATGGCGTTCATGGTGCTCAAGCACTTTGGTTTCAGCACCGAGGCGATGTTCGCCGGGGCCACCTCCGTGCACGCCAAGGGCAGCGCGATCATGGCGCCGGGCGGCTTGCTGTCGAACCCGATCGATGCGATTTCCCTGGGGCTGGGCATGATGTTCGGCACCGCCGGGTTGCCGCATATCCTGATGCGCTTCTTTACCGTCAGCGACGCCAAGGAAGCGCGCAAGAGCGTGTTCTACGCCACCGGTTTCATTGGCTACTTCTACCTGCTGCTGATCATCGTCGGCTTCGGCGCCATCGTCATGGTGGGTACTGACCCAAGCTTCCGGGATGCCAACGGCGCGATCATCGGCGGCGGCAACATGATCGCCGTGCACCTGGCACAGGCCGTGGGCGGCAACCTGTTCCTCGGGTTCATTTCGGCGGTGGCCTTCGCGACCATCCTGGCCGTGGTCGCCGGGCTGGCGTTGTCCGGCGCGTCGGCGGTGTCCCACGACCTGTATGCCTGCGTGATCCGCAAGGGCCAGGCCAGCGAGCAGCAGGAAATCCGCGTGTCGCGCATCGCCACCCTGTGCATCGGCGTGCTGGCGATCATCCTCGGCCTGCTGTTTGAGTCGCAAAACATCGCGTTCCTGTCCGGCCTGGTACTGGCGATCGCCGCCTCGGTGAATTTCCCGGTGCTGTTCCTCTCGATGTACTGGAAGGGCCTGACCACCCGTGGCGCGGTGACCGGCAGCCTGGCGGGACTGGTCTCGGCCATCGTGCTGCTGGTGCTGAGCCCGGCGGTGTGGGTCAACGTACTGCATTACGACAAGGCGCTGTTCCCCTATTCCAACCCTGCCCTGTTTTCCATGAGCCTGGCGTTTTTCAGCGCCTGGGTCTTTTCCGTCACCGACCGCTCGCCCCGCGCTGCCGTTGAACGCGGGCGTTACCTGGCGCAGTTCATTCGCTCCATGACCGGCATTGGTGCCGCAGGCGCCAGCAAACACTAACTCTCATTTTCCAACCCGGAGGAATCGTGATGTCTCACGCCCCTACCCTGCAAAGTTTTATCGCTGGCCGCTGGATCGGCCAACACGGCGCCCAGGTGCTGCGCAGCGCCATTGACGGCCACGAGCTGGCACGCACTCACGAGGAGCGCCCGGACTTCGCCGAAGCCATCGAACACGGGCGCCTCCAGGGTGTCAGCGGGCTGATGGCCCTGGATTTCCAGCAGCGGGCCCAGCGCCTCAAGGCCATCGCGCTGTACCTGAGCGAGCGCAAGGAACAGCTCTACGCCCTCTCCCACCACAGCGGCGCGACCCGTGCCGACAGCTGGATCGATATCGAAGGCGGCAACAGCACGCTGTTCACCTACGCCAGCCTGGGCTCGCGGGAATTGCCGTCGGGCAATATCGTCCACGAAGGCCCCGCGATGCAGCTGAGCAAGCTCGGCAGCTTTGCCGGCACCCATATCCTGGTGCCTCGTGGCGGCCTGGTGGTGCACATCAACGCGTTCAACTTCCCGATCTGGGGCATGCTGGAAAAATTCGCCCCGAGTTTCCTGGCGGGCATGCCATGCATCGTCAAGCCGGCCAGCGCCACCAGCTACCTGACCGAAGCCGTGGTGCGCCTGATGGACGAATCCGGCCTGCTGCCACCCGGCAGCCTGCAACTGGTGATCGGCAGCACCGGCGACCTGCTCGACCGCCTGCAAGGCCAGGACGTGGTGACCTTCACCGGCTCCGCCGACACCGCCGCCAAGCTGCGGGTCAACCCGAACCTGATCCGCAACTCGGTGCCGTTCAACGCCGAGGCCGACTCGCTGAACTGCGCGATCCTCGCCCCGGACGTAAGCCCGGACGACGAAGAGTTCGAGCTGTTCATCAAGGAAGTCGCCCGGGAAATGACCACCAAGGCCGGGCAGAAATGCACCGCCATTCGCCGCGCCATCGTGCCGGCCAAACATATCGACGCCGTCGCCACCCGCCTGCGGGACCGCCTGAAAAAAGTCGTGGTGGGCGACCCGTCGGTGGAAGGCGTGCGCATGGGCGCACTGGCCTCCCACGACCAGCAGAAAGACGTGGCCGAACGCCTGGAAAGCCTGCTGCAGAGCAGCGATATGCTGTTCGGCGCCCGCGACGGCTTTGAACCCCGCGGTGAAAACGTCAGCCAGGGCGCGTTCTTCGCCCCGACCCTGCTGCAAGCCCGCGACCCGCATGCGGAAGGCGGCGCCCACGACATCGAGGCCTTCGGCCCGGTCAGCACGCTGATGGCCTACGACGACCTCGACGAAGCCCTGGCCCTGGCCGCACGCGGTAAAGGCAGCCTCGTCGCGAGCCTGATCACCAAAGACCCGCAGATCGCTGCCAAAGCCATCCCGGTGGCTGCCGCGTGGCACGGCCGCCTGCTGGTGCTCGACCGCGAATCCGCCGCCGAATCCACCGGCCACGGCTCGCCCCTGCCGCAACTCAAGCACGGCGGCCCGGGCCGCGCCGGTGGCGGCGAAGAACTCGGCGGCTTGCGCGCCGTGAAACACTACCTGCAACGCGCAGCCGTACAGGGCTCACCGACCATGCTGGCGGCGGTCACCGGCGAGTACGTACGCGGCGCCAAGGTCATCGAGACCGAAGTACACCCATTCCGCCGCTTCTTCCAGGACCTGCAGATTGGCGAATCGCTGCTGACCCACCGCCGTACCGTCACCGAGGCCGACCTGGTGAACTTCGGCTGCCTGTCGGGCGATCACTTCTACATGCACTTCGATGACATCGCCGCCAAGGAATCGCAATTCGGCAAACGCATTGCCCATGGTTACTTTGTGCTGTCGGCGGCGGCCGGGCTGTTTGTGTCCCCGGCACCGGGGCCGGTGCTGGCGAACTACGGACTGGACACCCTGCGGTTTATCAACCCGGTGGGCATTGGCGACACCATCCAGGCGCGGCTGACCTGCAAGCGCAAGATCGACCAGGGCAAGAAGAGCCCCCAGGGCATTCCGCAAGGCGTGGTGGCGTGGGATGTGGAGGTGACCAACCAGCTGGGTGAGCTGGTGGCCAGTTATGACATCTTGACGTTGGTGGTCAAACGCGAGGAGTGAGTGCTGAGACCAATGTGGGAGCTGTCGAGCCCCAGCGAGGCTGCGATGGGGTCGCCGCGCCGTACCTGCCAGACCGCGGCGCCTGCATCGCAGCCTCGCTGGGGCTCGACAGCTCCCACAGTTGATCTCAGTTGATCAGGAGCGTGTGTTCGTATCCCGTGACGCCCTGCGTCACCACTGAACAGATTGATTTTTTATTCCGCACGACACACCTTAGCGAATCGTTTTTCTAAAAGGTGACGCCCGCAGTGTCCGATTTTCCGACTCTCAAAACCGAACGCCTGACCCTCAGAGAACTTACACAGGAGGATGCGGTGGGGTTGTTTGCGATTCATAGCGACGCTGAAGCAATGAAGTGGTTCGGTGCCGACCCAATTACCGAGCCTCATCAAGCGGAGCAACTGATCGAGCTGTTTGCCAGTTGGCGCACCTCACCCAATCCGGGGATTCGCTGGGGGATTGAAGACATAGCCACGGCAGCGCTGATCGGCACCTGTGGTTTCTTCAAATGGAATCGTATGTGGCGCAGTTGTGCCATCGGGTTTGAGATGGCGCAATCGGCACAGGGACAGGGGCTCATGAAGGAGGCGGTTTACGCCGCCCTTCGATGGGCGTTCCAGCACATGGAACTCAACAGGATCGAGGCGCTGGTTCATCCTGACAACGCTCGGTCACTGAACCTGCTTGAGAAAGCCGGGTTCGTGCGTGAAGGAACGTTGAGGCAGGCGGGTTACTGGAACGCAGCTCATCAAGACCTGGTTCAGCTTTCGCTGCTGCGTGGGGAGTGTGAGTACCTTTAGGGTCAGCGCGCGGTCCGGCGGTAAACCAGCGTATCGCGTACGCCAAAGTACTCGCAGCGCCGCGCGCCTTGAAGGGTTTCCACCCATTCAAACCCCGTTGCCTCAGCCAGTCGTTGACTGGATATGTTCGCCGAAGAAGTGGTCAGGCGCAGTGTGTGCCCGCTCAACTGCGAAACCAGAGCGTTCAATGCCTCCCTCATCAGCCCATGACCGGCGTGTGCCTGATTGCCCCAATAGCCAACTTCGTAGCTGTGAATCTCATCGGCCAGCGGCAGCAGGCCGATACAGCCCACCAATGCCTGGGGATCGTCGCGAGATAACAGGAAATACCGTTTCTCCCCGACAGGCGCATCGAAGTCTTTTGCCGCGCGCTGCAGGCTTTCCTGCGTGTCCTCCCGCGTCCAGTGCGGCTTGCTCCATACGAGAAACCGGCGGTGCAGTGCGTAACTGGCGTTCAAGGCATCGGCGAGTTTTTCAGCGAGCGCCACATCAGGCGCAACCAGGGTCATCCGGTCAGTTTGCAGGGTTGTGGGCAGCGGCGCCTGCTGTTCAATGGTTTGCACCCACACGAATCCTTCGTCTTCACTGGGTGGCTCGAGCATGCTGAACACGCTTTTCAGCGCGTCCTCCGGCACCTTTTTGTCGGCATTGCGTTGGGCATTTCGCGATAACGCCAGCTCCAGCGGTGCGCTCACCAGGATGCCGATCACCGGGACTGCATATTCCCTCGCGATGGACAGCAACTCCTCCCGATGACGCCGCGCCGGCAAAGCAGCATCGAAGACGATTGCGCCGTGCCCCAATCGCTCAAGGTTTTCCGCCACCCAGCGAGACTTGCCCGCCCCCTGCACGCCCATGACCACGTACACATGAGTGCCCTTTGCCGCCTGTGACAGCTCGTGCCTCAACCGCGCATACGCGAGCTGCCATGCCTGTCGATTTCGTTCAGGCGTGAATTCCCTGCCGAACTCGGTTTCCAGATAGTCGTCAGGGTTGATCACCAAGGGCAAGTCCATCGACCGATCCTCCATCAAAAAGGCACGTCGCCCAAAATCGTCGCGCGGTGCATCACCCGCCTTTGCGGTCGGTAATCATCAATCGCGTAATGCTGGGTAATGCGGTTATCCCAGAACGCTACATCATTCGCCTTCCATCGCCAACGCACGGTGAATTCCGGACGGCTCACGTGGCTGAACAATAACCGCAACAACGCATCACTTTCCGCCGCCTCAAGCTCATTGATCCGCGTGGTAAAGCCTTCATTCACAAACAACGCCTTGCGCCCGGTGGCAGGATGCGTCCTGACCACCGGGTGTGACAGCGGCGGGTGATCCTTCCGGGCTTTTTCGTAGCGCGCCAATGCTTCGGGCGTGCTGCCGAAGCGCTCGGTGGGAAATGATTTGGTCAATTCGTGGGTGGCGGTCAGGCCGTCGAGCAGTTGCCTGACGGGGGCCGATAACCCTTCAAACGCAGCCACGCCATTGGCCCACAACGTATCCCCGCCGAACGCAGGCACTTGCCTGGCCGCCAACACAGAGCCCATCGCCGGTGCGGCGAGGAAGGTCACATCGGTGTGCCAGATGGCGTTGTCGCGGACATCGGTCACGGCGGTGTCGATAAGCAGCAATTCCGGGTGCCGGTCAACGTGCGGGTAAATCGGATGCCGGTGCAAATCACCAAACCGCGCGGCAAATGCCACGTGCTGCCCGGGGGTAATGGCCTGGTTACGGAAGAACAACACCTGGTGCTGCAGCAGTGCTTGCTCCACCCAGTCGTGTTGTTGATCCGTCAGAGGCAGGGCCATATCCAGCCCCTCAACCTCCGCGCCGATGGTAGGGCCAAGGGGATGAAGCGTCAGGCCCATGATTATTCTCCGATGAACTTGTCGCTGACGAAGGCGGAATAGTCAGGCAGGACCTTTTCGATTTTTCCCTGCTCTTTCAGAAATTCGGCGGTCTTGCCGATTTCCCTGGCGGTGCCACCGGCGAGGTATTGCGCGCTTTTTTGTTCGGCGGCCGTCGGGAACGACGAGCCTTCGAGCAGCTCGGGAATGTCCGCAGCGTTGGCGCCTGTGAGTCGGGCGATGCTCTTCACGGGGGCAGAATCAGCGGTCCAGTCTTTTTTATGCGCGGCGTAATCGGCAATCGCCGCCAGGCTGACCCTGGCAAAATCGGCAACGACCTTCGGATTCTTTTCAGCGAAATCCTTGCGCGCTACCCACACTTCAAAGGTCGGGGCGCCCCAGTTGGAAACTTCGGCAGCATCCGTGAGGATCTTGCCGGTCTTACGGATTTCACCCAGGGCAGGCGACCAGGTAAACGCCCCGTCGATATCGCCGCGGGCCCAGGCGGCGGTGATTTGTGCCGGTGTCAGGTTGACGATGTTGACTTTGCGCGGGTCCAGGTTCCAGTGCTTCAGCGCGCCCAGCAGGCTGTAATGGGAGGTCGACACAAAGGGCACGGCAATGGTTTTGCCGATCAGGTCATCAGGGGTCTTGATCCCGCTGCCGTCGCGAACCACCAGGGCCTCGGAACTGCGAATCTGCGCGCTGACAATGAACGCCACCAGCGGCATGTTTCGCGAAGCCGCCGCGGCCAACGGGCTGGAACCCAGGTTGCCGATCTGCACATCACCGGAAGCCATGGCGGCCAGGACGGCCGGGCCCGCGTCGAATCTGCGCCAATCGATCTTCTGGCCGATACCTTTTTCATATTCGCCATCGGCGATGGCGCGTTTGATCGGGTCGATGCCGTTGATGTAGCCGATGGTGAGGTCAGCGGATTGAGCGCTTAGGGAGAGGACAGCGAGGCCCACGGCCGAGAGGAGGTTGCGGGCCAGTTTCAGCGTGTTCATTTTTATAGATTCCTGAGCGGATAAGACTTGAACAGCGCGGACTCCGGCTCTCCAAGGGTCAACTCAGTTAGATGATATTGATCTATAAAAAATAAAATAAATAATTTTATGGAATTAGCTTAGAGCTTCTGCAGGAGCGATCAAGCTCGCTCCTGCAGGGTCATGTCACTCTTGGACATCCATGAACTCTTTGGCCCAGCTCACGTAGGTGTCGGGGAACGTGTAGGTGTGGGTCAGTTCGCTGGCGGTCAGGTTTGACGTGCTGCGTGTGAGGTTGCGCTGTTCGCGAAGGCTGTCGTAGGTGGCCTTGATCGAGGCGAAGTACGCGCCGTGCCCGGCAACCACAATCCGCACACCCAATTTGGCCAGGCGTTCGTTGTCATTGAGATGCGGGTTGGCGTAGGTCACCAGCATCAACGGGACCGTCAGGCCTTCGGCGATCTGTTCAAGGTGGTCGAAGTCACGGACACCCACCATGCAGATGCCGTCTGCACCAGCTTCTTGATACGCCTTGGTGCGATGGATAACGTCTTCCACTGGCAACACGGCGGCGTTGGTCCGCGCGATGATCGAAAGCTGCGGATCGACCCGGGCCTCCAGGGCCGCCTTGACCTTGCCCACGCCCTCTTCCGTGCTGATGAGGTCGGTGGATTTGCGCCCGAACTGCGCGGGCAGCAGGGTATCTTCAATGGTCAGCGCCGAGACGCCAGCACGCTCCAGTTCCTGGACGGTGCGCATCACGTTCAGTGCATTTCCGTAGCCGTGGTCGGCGTCGGCGATCACCGGAAGCTGCGCCACCCGGCCGATGCGGGTGGCCTGCTCGACGAACTCACTCAGGGTAATCAGCGCGAAGTCCGGTGCAGCCAGGACCTGTAATGACGCCACCGAGCCTCCCAGGATGCCGACTTCGAAGCCCAGGTCTGCAGCGATCCTGGCGGACATCGGGTCGAACACCGAGGCGGTGTGAAAGCAGTGTTGGGAGGCCAGCAGCTCGCGAAACGAGCGCCGTAGATCCTGGTGGGAAATTTTCGACATGTTCACTCCTCACTGTCGCCGTATACGCGGGAACGACCAGTGCCAATTCAAAAGTAAGGCTAGCGTATCACGCCGGAAAAAGATGGTTGATGACGTTTGAGAAACTTATACATCACGCTTGGCGGGGGGAAGCCCGCCGCCATTATTTCAACCGTCCCGCCTCACCCAGCCAGGTTGACGCGCCCTGTTGCAACCATTCGGTGGCGGCGGGATTGTGTTTGACCCGGCTATCCAGGAACGCCACACCCATGGCCTGAATCGCGGCCACCTGCTTGGGGTCCGGCGCCGGTTCGCCCGCCATCGGGCCGCCGCCGCCAGGTTTGGCGCCGTGCTTGTGCCCCCGCCCCTTGGGCGCGTCGCCAGACGAAGCACTGCCCTTGTCGGCCCTTTTCGCCGGCCGGCTGAACAGCTCGCTCCCGGACAAGGTCTTGTGCGTCGCACTGTTCAACTCCAGCTGAACACTGCCCGCCGCTGTCACCGACTCGCCCAACACCTCTCGCTGACGGTAAGAGCTGACCCAGTTGAACGGGTCTTCATCCTGCTGGCCGGTCATCGACAGCACGGGCGCCGTTATCCGGGCGAACACGTCCGGCCGGGCATCGGCGTCCACATAAGGGCTGAGCAGCAACACCGCCTTGGGTTGAATCCCGACGCCCGGGGTGGCCCCGGGCTCCAGCGCCCCGGCGAGTGCCTCAGCGGTCTGCGCGCCAAAATCAAAGCCGGCCACCACCACCTGGTTCCAGTCGATGGCCGCCAGTTGCGCGTCGCCTTTGGCGGCCCGTGCCCGAACTTCGCTCAGGACTTTCTGCAAGGTCGACAGCCTGTCACGCAGGGCGGCGGCGGAGTAATGACTGCTCGCCATCCCACGAAAGTCACCATATACCGCCTGCTGCGAGGCAAAGATCGACTGATCATGGGCGGGCTCCTGAACCGACAGCACCGCATAACCGGCCTGCGCCCAAGCCTTGCGCCACGCCACCCCGCCCGAGGCCGGCTCACCCAAACCCGGCAAGTAGATAATCAGCGGCAGGCGCTCATGGGTCACCGGTGCCAGCCACGCAACGTTCACCGATTGCTTGTCGAGCTGCCAGGTCGCGCCCCAGCCGGACGTTTCATAATGGGACGGTTGATACGCGGTGCTCAGTTCCTTGTTGACCCGCTCGCTGAATTCGGCCCGCGGGTTTGGCGGATCGCCCGCACACCCCGCAATCAATCCCAGGCTGCCCACCAGGGCGCTCACCGCCAGCCAGTACCGAGGTTGAAGGTTCATTCGATTCACACCGCCGTTCAGTTCAAGGTAACTGGCAGCCTAACCGACCCGCCGGCGAACGCAGCACCCGCGCAGGTAAAGAATGGGTAAAGCGTGACGGCACGATGGCCCTCTTCGCGGGTCTTTGTTTTATCAAAGCCGGAAAAATTTCAAGGAGACGCCTGTGAGCATCAGAGACAATCCCGAGGACTATCAGGATCTCAAGCGGGCCGTCGGTTTGCTGGAGTCACCCTCCCTGACGGCCAGGCTGTCCGGCATGATCGGCTCCCCGATTGAAAGCGCGGTAAAGGCATTGCCGGGGGTGGTTTCCAAACGGATCGATGGCGCGGTGGCGGCAGCGCTGCATTCATCCGCCGGCGCGGCGCTGAAAAGCCTGGACAACAGTCCGAGAAAACCGGCCTCGACCCGGCTGCACAAGGCTTTTGCGGCCACCTCGGGCGCCATCGGCGGGGCCTTCGGTTTCGCGGCGCTGTTTATCGAGCTGCCGATCTCCACCACCATCATGATGCGCGCGGTCGCCGACGTGGCGCGCAGCGAGGGTTTCGACCTGGGCGACTTTTCGACCAAACAAGCCTGCATCGAGGTGTTTGCCATGGGTGGCACCAGCCAGGCCGACGATGCAACGGAGACCGGTTACTACATGACCCGCAGCTTCACCACCCAGGCCATGCAACAACTGTCCAAGGAACTGGCGGGGATCGCCGCCAAGCAGGGCTCCAAGGCCATCAGCAGCTTGTCCCCGGGCCAAGCCGGGAAATGGCTGGCGATCCTCATCGATAAAGTCGCGACACGTTTTGGCTTTACCATTTCCAGCAAGTTCGCAGCCCAGGCCGTTCCGGTGATGGGCGCCTTTACCGGGGCGACGATCAATACGCTGTTCACCCACTTCTACCAGGACATGGCGCGGGGGCACTTCATCGTGAAACGGCTGGAAGAGAAATATGGTTTTGAGCCCATCAAGGATGCGTACATGGCCATCAAGGCGGCGCCCCGGGTGAACTAGAAGCGCGGAAATGCCGGAAAAATTTTTAATGCCGTGCATCCACTTCGCTGCCTCGCGCGTACATTCATCCGCAGGGCGCAAGAATTAGGGAGATACGCAGGAAGAGATCACCCGGACGCCATACCCTTGAGCTATCTGATGAATAGAAAAACAACATCATAATGATGGCACTGTCTGATACCTTGTTGTACGAACATAACCACTTTGAGGATTGTCATGGGCGAAGGCGCTCCTATTCCGCCGAATGAAATTGAACGGCTAAAAGAGGTCGCGAAATTTTGTCCAACCGACAGCGATAGTGATGATGTATTCGAAAAGATCGTCGAGATGGCGTCTGCCTATTACAACGCCCCCATCGCACTGATTTCAATTGTCGATAAACACCGGCAATGGTTCAGGGCACGGGTGGGAATTACAGAAACGCAGACACCGCGAGAAGTGTCTTTTTGCGCCTACTCTACCCTGGACAACGCCCTGCTGGAGGTGTCGGACGCAACGCTGGATGCCCGCTTCAAAGACAATCCCCTGGTCACGGGGCCGCCGCATATTCGTTATTACGCGGGCGCGCCATTGATCACGGAGGATGGCTTTACCCTGGGAAGTCTCTGCATCATTGATACTGTCCCCCGCCCTCCCATGAGCGAGCGTGACAGTGCAATGCTCAACGACTTTGCCGAGCTGGTCATGATGCGCATACAGGGCATGCGGTCCCGCAACTTCGTAGACCAACCGACTGGGCTATTCAATCGACTCAGGCTTGAGGAAGATATACGTCAAGCGCTTAAGCTTGAAAACGCGTGCCATGTGTACGCAGTTGACATTATCTCGCCAAAGTTTCTCAACGATATTGTAAAGGCCCTGGGCTACAGCTTTGCCGGAGACCTGGTTCTGGCGATCAAATCTCGCCTGCAAAACCTGTTACCCGCGCAGTGCCTGCTTTACAAAATCAGCCCGACGCGGTTTGGCTTCATCCTTGAGGAGAATCAAACCACCGAGCACATCTGCGAAAGTATTCTCAAGGACTTCAAAAAGCCTGTTGAATGCCACGGCATCCCCATCCTCATGCAAGTCGGGATTGGCGTGCTGCCCATTCACCACTCCGGCCAGCAAGACTGGCTGCGCCTGCTGGTGAGTGCGGCAGATGAGGCGCGTGACCGCAAGCTGGGCTGGTCTCTTTATGAACCCCAGTTTGATGCGGCTCAACAACGCGCGTTCATGCTGTTGAGTTCATTGCCGGAAGCGGTCAGCTGCGACAAACAGTTCAGCCTGGTGTATCAGCCCAAAGTCAAACTGCCCTCGGGAAGCTGTGATTCGGTAGAGGCATTGCTACGCTGGACCCATCCGTTGCTTGGCCCCATCAGCCCTGCCGAGTTCATCCCCCTGGCCGAAAAAACCGCGTTGATACCGTCCGTTGGATTATGGGTGCTCAACGCAATCATCCGGCAAGCCGCAGCCTGGAAAGCACAAGGCGTGCGCCTGCGAATAGCGATGAACATTACCGTCAGCGATCTGGAAAGCTCCGAGTTCGTGGACGCGATGATTCATGAGCTTCACCGGCATGACCTTGACCCTGCCGACTTTGAACTTGAGTTTACCGAAAGCATGTTGATGACCAACCCTGAGGAAGTCATCCGGCAACTGCAGCGCGTTCGGCAGATTGGCATAGAGGTCGCGGTTGATGATTTCGGCACGGGCTACAGCAACTGGGCGTACCTGAAGGAACTGCCGGCCACTACCGTCAAGCTGGATCAATCATTGATCAGCGGGCTGGGCAGCAATCAAAATGACAAGCAGTTGGTTAAAACCCTGATAGGCCTGGCGAAAGGGCTCGGCTACCGAGTCGTTGCCGAAGGCGTAGAAAACCAGGAAATCCTCGACCTCTTGATACAGTGGGGATGTTCCGAAGCGCAGGGCTACCTGATAGCAAAGCCCATGACCGCAACGGACCTGGAAACCTGGATAAGCCCAGGCCGCTAGCGAACAGGCCCACAGCGTGGGCCTGTAAACGTCAGGCGCCAGTGTCAGGCCAGTTCAAAGCGATCCAGGTTCATCACCTTGGTCCAGGCCGCCACGAAGTCCTCGACGAACTTTTCCTCGGCGTCGGCACTGCCATAGACCTCGGACAGCGCCCTCAACTGGGCATGCGAACCGAACACCAGGTCGACCCGGGTGCCCGTCCACTTGACGGCACCGGTCTTGCGGTCATGCGCCTCAAAGGTATCGTGGGTGCCGGTGACTGGCTTCCATTCAACGCCCATGTCCAGCAGGTTCCTGAAGAAGTCATTGGTCAGGGTTCCCGGGCGCTCGGTGAACACCCCGTGCTTGCTTTCCCCGACATTGATACCCAAGACCCGCAGTCCGCCCAACAGCACCGTCATTTCGGGTGCGGTCAATGTCAGCAGTTGCGCCTTGTCGATCAGCAACGCTTCGGCCGACACCTTGTAGTGCCCCTTCTGGTAGTTGCGAAAGCCATCGGCGACCGGTTCAAGGAAACCGAACGACTCGACATCCGTCTGCTCCTGGGAAGCATCCGTGCGCCCTGCCGTGAAAGGCACCGTGGTCTGGCGGCCGGCATTTTTGGCCGCCCGCTCAACCCCCACACTGCCCGCCAGCACGATCAGATCGGCCAGGGAAATCTTTTTGCCTCCCGTCTGTGCGGCATTGAAGTCGCCCTGAATAGCTTCGAGACGCTTCAGTACGCCCGACAGTTGCTCAGGCTGGTTGACCGCCCAGTCCTTCTGCGGAGCCAGGCGCAGGCGCCCGCCATTGGCTCCCCCGCGTTTATCGGAGCCGCGGAAGGTGGACGCCGCTGCCCATGCCGTCGAAACCAGCTGCGAGACCGTCAGCCCGGCGGCGAGAATCTTTTGCTTGAGCGCCGCCACATCCTGCTCATCCACCAGTGGATGATCGACCGCAGGAATCGGGTCCTGCCACAGCAACTCTTCCGCGGGGGTTTCCGGGCCGAGATAACGCGCAAGCGGGCCCATGTCGCGGTGGGTAAGCTTGAACCAGGCACGGGCAAAGGCGTCTGCCAGTTGGTCCGGGTTGGCCAGGAAACGTCGGGAGATCTGCTCGTACGCCGGATCGAAGCGCAGCGCCAGGTCCGAGGTCAGCATGCTCGGCGCATGCCGCCTGCCGGCGTCATGGGCATCCGGAACCTTGCCGGCGCCAGCACCGTTCTTCGGCGTCCACTGGTGGGCGCCCGCCGGGCTCCTGGTCAGTTCCCATTCAAAGCCGAAGAGGTTTTCGAGGTACTCATTGCTCCATCTTGTCGGCGTCGAAGTCCAGGTCACCTCCAGCCCGCTGGTGATGGTGTCACCGCCCTTGCCGCTGCCGAAGCTGTTTTTCCAGCCCAGCCCCTGCTCTTCCAGGCCAGCCGCTTCCGGTTCCGGGCCGACGTTATCCGCCGGACCTGCGCCGTGGGTCTTGCCGAAGGCGTGACCGCCGGCGATCAGGGCTACGGTCTCTTCATCATTCATCGCCATGCGACCGAAGGTTTCACGGATATCCTTCGCCGAGGCGACCGGATCCGGAACACCTTCAGGCCCTTCCGGGTTCACGTAGATCAAGCCCATCTGCACAGCGGCGAGGGGATTTTCCAGGTTGCGCTCACCGCCCCCGGTGCGGCTTTCTTCGTTGCCATGGTTCTGCGGCTCAGCCACCAACGGACCATCACCCGGCTGCTGCATTTTCTTTTGCACGCCGTAACGCTCTTCTCCCCCCAGCCACGTGGTCTCGGCGCCCCAGTAAACGTCCTCGTCCGGCTCCCAGACATCCGGGCGACCGCCGGAGAACCCGAAGGTCTTGAACCCCATGGACTCCAGCGCGACGTTACCGGTGAGTACGATCAAATCGGCCCAGGAAATCCGCCGGCCGTACTTTTGCTTGACCGGCCAGATCAGGCGACGGGCCTTATCCAGGCTGACGTTGTCAGGCCAGCTGTTGAGCGGTGCAAAGCGCTGCTGACCGGAACCGGCACCGCCGCGACCGTCGGCGGTACGGTAGGTCCCGGCGCTGTGCCAGGCCATGCGAATGAACAGCGGGCCGTAATGGCCAAAGTCCGCCGGCCACCAGTCCTGGGATTGCGTCATGACATCGCGCAAATCCTGCTTGACCGCTTCGAAGTCAAGGCTCTTGAACGCCTTGGCGTAATCGAAGCCCTGACCCATGGGGTCGCTGAGGGAGGAATGCTGATGCAGGATCTTCAGGTTCAGTTGCTGGGGCCACCAGTCTCGGTTCGTGGTGCCGCCACCCGCAGCGTGGTTGAAAGGGCATTTCGATTCAGTTGACATGCTTGGCACACCTTTTAGTGACGTTTTCAAAGATTAGCCTCGTTCGCAGAAAACTCTAATAGCTGCAACGTTATCCCCTGATAGACCTGTTCTTGGGATTGAAAGCCGTCCTGGGGCCCCGCCCTGCATAAGAGCCACTGGGATCTCAAGACCAGAAAAAGCCATCCGCTCGACCTTTTATCGCGCGAACCCATCTTCAGTTTGCTTGCAGCTCTTGCGCTTGCGGTATTATGGTATACCATCATACACAAACCAATCAGCACCTAGGTGGAGCAGCCATGAGTTTTGAAATCCGCAAGATCGTCAGCTATGTAGAAGAAACCTTTATTGAAGGCGGCAAGGCCTCCGACACGCCAGTGACTATGGTGGGCCTGGCTGTCGTCCTGAAAAACCCGTGGCTGGGTCGCGGTTTTGTCGAAGACCTGAAACCGGAAATCCGTGCCAACTGCTCGGATCTCGGCGCACTGATGGTGGAGCGCCTGATTGGCATTATCGGTGGTGCAGACAACATCGAAGCCTATGGCAAGGCCGCCGTGGTCGGTGCCGACGGTGAAATCGAACACGCCTCGGCAATCATCCATACCCTGCGCTTTGGCAACCACTACCGCGAAGCGGTCAAGGCCAAGAGCTACCTGAGTTTTACCAACAAGCGCGGTGGCCCGGGCACATCGATTCAAATCCCGATGATGCACAAGGATGACGAAGGGCTGCGCTCGCACTACATCACCTTGGAAATGCAGATAGAAGATTCCCCGCGTGCCGACGAGATCGTGGTGGTCCTTGGGTGCGCCGACGGCGGCCGCCTGCACCCACGCATCGGCAACCGTTACATCGACCTGGAAGAGCTGGCAGCCGAGAAAGCCCAGTAAGCAAGACCGGTCACCCAAACAAAAAACATGCAGGAGCGCTCCATGATTCAGCTCACCGCTGATCGCACCCCGGCTGGCACCAGTTATCTGGCGACCGGCCAAGGCCAGCCTGTGGTTTTGATCCACGGCGTGGGCCTGAATAAAGAAATGTGGGGCGGGCAAGTCGTTGGCCTGGCCACGAATTATCGCGTGATCACCTATGACATGCTGGGCCATGGCGCCAGCCCACGCCCGGCTGCCGGCACCCCGCTGCTGGGGTATGCCGACCAGTTGCTGGAACTGCTCGACCACCTGCAACTGCCTCAGGCAACGGTGATCGGGTTTTCCATGGGCGGCCTGGTTGCGCGGGCGTTTGCCTTGCATTACCCCGAACGCCTGCAAGGCCTGGTGGTGCTCAACAGTGTGTTCAACCGCAGCGCCGAACAGCGTGCCGGGGTGATCGCACGCACTGCCCAGGCCGCCGAGCATGGCCCGGATGCGAATGCCGAAGCCGCGCTGTCACGCTGGTTCAGCCGCGAGTACCAGGCAGCCAACCCGGCGCAGATCGCTGCGCTGCGTGAAACCCTGGCGGGCAACGACCCCCAGGGCTACCTCACCACGTACGAGCTGTTCGCGACCCAGGACATGTACCGCGCCGACGACCTCAAGGGTTTGCGCACGCCGACCCTGGTCGCCACCGGTGAACTCGACCCGGGCTCGACCCCGGAGATGGCCCGGCAACTGGCCGATCGCATTCCCGGTGCGACGGTTGCAGTGCTGGCCGAGCAACGGCATATGATGCCAGTGGAATCGCCGCGGCTGGTCAACCAACTGCTGCTGGGCTTTCTTGACACGGTGTACACCCAAAAAAATCCAATAAAGGGGATCGTTGCATGACACTCGCACGCTTCCAGATGTGCATCGGCGGTGAATGGGTCGATGCCCTGTCCGGCAAGACTTTCGACAGCCTCAACCCGGCCCTGGCCGAACCCTGGGCGCAACTGCCCGACGCCGACGAGACGGATGTGGAGCGCGCCGTGCAGGCCGCGCAAAGCGCCTTCGACAGCCCGGCCTGGCGTGGCCTCACCGCTACCGCGCGGGGCAAACTGCTGCGCCGCCTGGGAGATTTGATTGCCGAAAACAAGGAACAACTGGCACAGCTCGAAAGCCGCGACAATGGCAAGCTGATCCGCGAGACACGCGGTCAGGTCAGTTACCTGCCGGAGTTCTTCCATTACACGGCAGGCCTGGCCGACAAGCTTGAGGGCGGCACCCTGCCGCTGGACAAGCCGGACCTCTTCGCCTACACCGTGCACGAAGCCATGGGCGTGGTGGCCGCGATCATTCCATGGAACAGCCCGCTGTACTTGACCGCGATCAAACTCGCGCCGGCCCTGGCAGCGGGTAATACCATCGTGATCAAACCGTCGGAGCACGCCTCGGCGACCATCCTCGAACTGGCGCGCCTGGCCCTGGAGGCTGGCATTCCGCCGGGCGTGGTCAATGTGGTGACTGGCTACGGCCCAAGCACCGGCGCCGCCCTCACCCGCCACCCTTTGGTGCGCAAGATCGCCTTTACCGGCGGCGCAGCCACGGCGCGGCACGTAGTACGCAGCAGCGCCGAGAACTTCGCCAAGCTGTCGCTGGAACTGGGCGGCAAGTCACCGAACATCATCTTTGCCGATGCCGACCTCGACAGCGCCATCAATGGTGCGATTGCCGGGATATACGCGGCGTCGGGGCAAAGCTGTGTGTCTGGCTCGCGCCTGCTGGTGCAGGATGAAATCTACGACGAATTCGTCGAGCGCCTGGTAGAGCGCGCCAAACGCATTCGCATCGGCAACCCGCAGGACGACGCCAGTGAAATGGGCCCCATGGCCACCGCACAGCAACTGGCCGTGGTCGAAGGCCTGGTGGCGGATGCCATCGCTGAAGGTGCGCGCCTGCGTACCGGTGGCAAGCGTCCGCAGAACCTGGGCGAAGGCTGGTTCTATGAGCCGACCCTGTTCGAGTGCGACCGCAACTCGATGAAGATCATGCAGGAAGAAGTGTTCGGCCCAGTGGCCTCGGTCATCCGTTTCAAGGACGAAGCCGAAGCCCTGGCCATCGCCAACGACTCTCAGTTCGGCCTCGCCGCCGGCATCTGGACCCGCGACCTCGGTCGTGCCCACCGCCTGGCCCGCGACGTGCGTTCGGGGATTATCTGGGTCAACACCTACCGCGCCGTCTCGGCCATGGCGCCCATTGGCGGCTTCAAGAACAGCGGCTATGGACGTGAAAGTGGCATCGATTCAGTACTGGCTTACACCGAGCTGAAGACGGTGTGGATCAACCTTTCCCAGGCGCCCATGCCTGATCCTTTTGTGATGCGTTAAGAGACCCCGACCATGATCGAACCCGGCATTTACAAAGACGTCATGAGTTCATTCCCGTCCGGGGTGACGGTCGTCACTACCCTCGACCCGGATGGCGGCATCGTCGGCATCACCGCCAGCGCATTCAGTGCGCTGTCGATCGACCCGGCACTGGTCCTGTTCTGCCCCAACTATGCATCGGACACCTATCCGATCCTGCGCGACAGCAAGCGCTTTGCGATTCATTTGCTGTCCGCCGACCAGACCGCCGAAGCCTATGCCTTTGCCAGCAAGGGGAAGGAAAAGGCCAAGGGCATCGAGTGGCACTTGAGCGAACTGGGCAATCCGCTGCTGGCCAAGGCCACGGCGATCATCGAGTGCGAGTTGTGGCGCGAATACGACGGTGGCGATCACGCGATCATCGTCGGAGCGGTGAAAAACCTGATCCTGCCCGAGCAACCGGTCACACCGATGATCTACCACAAGGGCAAGCTGGGCCCGCTGCCCACCCTGGCCTGAGGAGCTGATTGATGAGCGACGACAAGTACCAACGGGGCCTGAAAATCCGTACGCAAGTGCTGGGCGAAGCCTATGTGCAACGTTCGATCGAGAACGCCGACGACTTCACTCGCCCCCTGCAGGAGATGGTCACCGAATACTGCTGGGGCCATGTGTGGGGCCGTGAGGGTTTGTCGCTTAAAGAACGCAGCATGATAAACTTGGCGATGATTTCGGCCCTCAATCGGCCCCATGAACTCAAGCTGCACGTGCGCGGCGCCTTGCGTAACGGGCTGAGTCGTGAACAAATACGCGAAATTCTGCTTCAGGTCGGCATTTATTGCGGGGTTCCCGCCGCCGTGGACAGTTTCCGACTGGCCCGTGAAGCCTTCGCCGAAACCGACGCCGAGGCCTCCAGTTAACCGCAACATTCAGAGCAGCCCCCATGAAACGCCTGCCACTCGACGACAGCTTCAAGGTCAATCACAACCCGGTCACCCTGCGCGAAATCGTGCTGGCAAAACTGCGCAGCGCCATCATGAACTTCCAACTGCTGCCGGGTGACCGCCTGGTGGAACGCGACCTTTGCGACCGCCTCGGCGTCAGCCGCACCTCGGTGCGCGAAGCCTTGCGCCACCTGGAGTCCGAAGGCCTGGTGGAGTTCGCCGATGCCAAGGGCCCGCAAGTGGCGATCATCACCCTGGCCGATGCCGTCGACATCTATGAACTGCGTTGCGTGCTCGAAGGCTTGATCGTGCAGTTGTTCACCCTGCGCGCCAAGGCCAAGGACATCAAGGCACTGGAAAAAGCCCTCGAGGAAAACCGCAAGGCCCTCAAGGACGGTGAGCTGCAACAGGTCATTGATTCGGTACAAGGATTCTACGACGTGTTGCTCGAAGGCTCCGGCAACCACGTGGCGGCCACCCAACTGCGTCAGTTGCAGGCACGTATCAGCTACTTGCGCGCGACCTCGGTATCCCAGGAAAACCGTCGCGGTACCAGCAACCAGGAAATGGAGCGTATGGTCCAGGCGATCAAGAGCGGCGACCCGCTCGCCGCCCACCAGGCCTGTGTCGACCACGTGCGCGCCGCCGCCGCCGTGGCCCTGGATTACCTCAAGCGCAAGCAGGAAGAGACCGGCAAGATCCCCGAGATCACACTGCCCATCGCCCTCAAAGAACCGCGCATAGGTCACTGACCATGCCCAGCCCCAGTTTTTGCCCGACATGTGGCAGCAGTGACCTCGGTCACCAGCTGCCACCGGGTGATACCCATGAGCGCCTGATGTGCCGGGGCTGCGGCTACATCCACTACATCAACCCGAAGATTATCGCCGGCTGCATCATCGAGCAGGACGGCAAATATCTGCTTTGCCAGCGGGCCATCCCGCCGCGTCCTGGCACCTGGACGCTGCCGGCCGGCTTCATGGAAGGTGGCGAAACCACTGAACAGGCCGCACTACGCGAAGTCTGGGAAGAAAGCGGCGTACGCGCGGAGATCCTCTCGCCCTACTCGATTTTCAGCGTGCCGAAGATCAGCGAGGTGTACATCATCTTCCGCGCCATCGCGCTGCAGATCACCGGCCAGTTCGGGCCGGAGACCCTCGACTACAAGTTCTTCGCGCCCGAGGACATTCCCTGGGACAGCATCTACTACCCGGCGATCCGGCAGATCCTCGAGCGTTATATCGAGGAACGCCAGGCTGGGGTGTATGGCATCTACATCGGTAACGACGACAGCGGCAAGATTCACTTCATCCGCTGATCGTCAGACCCGACACGGATCAAAAATGTGGTGTATGCCTGATACCCCTAAGGCACCAGCCCTTCCACGATGATGATCTGCGCCTCGCCCGCCCCTTCACGACGCGCCTTTGCCTCCTGATACTCCGCAGACTCATAACAGGCCAGCGCCTGCTCGTAGCTGTCGAACTCGATCACCACATTACGTTGCCTGGCAGGCCCGCCTTCCATCGCGGCGCTGCGCCCGCCCCTGGCCAGGAAGCGCCCGCCAAACTTCGCGAAGGCCGCAGGCGCGCGCTGGGTGTACTGCGTGTACTGCTCTGCATCGGACACATTTACATGGGCAATCCAGTAAGCCTTCATCGTGACATCCTCTTGCTTGGTTTTGTGGTATACCATAATACATACAACCAATAAATCGAGCAGCCACCATGTCTTTCAACAACATCGCAGACATCATCGAAGACTACCGCCAAGGCAAAATGGTGCTCCTGGTGGACGACGAGGATCGGGAGAACGAAGGCGACCTGTTGCTGCCCGCGGTGTGCTGCACCGCCGAGACTATCAGCTTCATGGCCCGGGAAGCGCGTGGCCTGATTTGCCTGACCCTCACCGACGAACACTGCCAGCGCCTCGGCCTGCAGCAGATGGTGCCGAGCAATGGCAGCGTGTTCAGCACCGCGTTTACCGTGTCCATCGAAGCCGCCACCGGCGTGACCACCGGCATCTCCGCCGCCGACCGGGCGCGCACGGTGGCCGCGGCCGTGAATGCCGATGCGGGGCCGGCCGACATCGTGCAACCGGGGCATATTTTCCCGTTGCGCGCCAAGGATGGCGGCGTGTTGACGCGCGCCGGGCACACCGAAGCCGGTTGCGACCTGGCGCGCCTGGCCGGGCACACACCAGCCTCGGTGATCGTCGAAGTGATGAACGATGACGGCACCATGGCACGTCGCCCTGACCTTGAGGTGTTCGCGCACAAGCATGGGATCAAGATCGGCACCATCGCCGATCTGATCCACTACCGCCTCAGTACCGAGCGCACCGTAGTGCGCATCGGCGAGCGCGACCTGCCCACAGTGCACGGCACGTTCCGCCTGATCACCTTTGAGGACCGCATTGATGGCGGCGTGCACATGGCGATGGTCATGGGGCAGTTACACCGCGACACGCCCGCCCTGGTGCGCGTGCACGTGATCGACCCGCTGCGCGACCTGGTGGGCGCCGAGTATAGCGGCCCCTCCAACTGGACCTTATGGGCCGCCCTGCAACGCGTCGCGGCAGAAGGCAGCGGCGTGGTGGTGGTGCTGGCCAATCATGAATCCTCCCAGGCCCTGCTCGAACGCGTCCCGCAGTTGACCCAGACGCCGCGCCAGTTCAGCCGTTCGCAGTCGCGGATCTATTCGGAAGTCGGCACCGGCGCGCAGATATTGCAGGACCTTGGCGTCTGCAAGCTGCGCCACCTTGGCCCTCCGCTGAAATACGCCGGGCTGACAGGCTACGACCTGGAGGTGGTGGAGAGCATTCCGTTCACCGAATGACGGATAACCGGTAAGGCAAAGTGCTTGCACAAAGCTTGGAATACCATAATATGATATTCCATCGACCGAGTACTTTTGCCAATTGCGCATGCCAGGGATAGCGCCAGTAACAAGCCTTGGTACGGTCGACTTTTGAGGCTTCGCAATAGAGGCTTCGAGAGACCTACTGCTCCCGATAGGCGGGCATTACCAGGCCCGCTCAATAACAAAACAAATGAGGGCGTGAAAATGGTGTTGAACAAACGTGCAACCGCGATGCTGTTCGCGGGTTTGCTGGCCACGGCCACTCACGCGGCCCTGGCGGCCGAAAGCGTCAATTTCGTGAGCTGGGGCGGTAGCACCCAGGATGCGCAAAAGCAGGCGTGGGCCGATCCTTTCAGCAAGGCCAGCGGGATCACTGTGGTGCAGGACGGTCCCACCGACTATGGCAAGCTCAAGGCCATGGTCGAGAGCGGCAACGTGCAGTGGGACGTGGTAGACGTGGAGGCTGACTTCGCCTTGCGCGCCGCCGCTGAAGGGCTGCTCGAACCCCTGGATTTTTCGGTGATCCAGCGCGACAAGATCGACCCGCGGTTTGTCTCCGACCATGGCGTCGGCTCGTTTTTCTTCTCCTTCGTACTCGGCTACAACGAGGGCAAGCTCGGCGCTGGCAAGCCACAGGACTGGGCCGCGCTGTTCGACACCAAAACCTACCCCGGCAAACGTGCCCTCTACAAATGGCCAAGCCCTGGCGTGCTCGAACTGGCGCTGCTGGCTGACGGCGTTCCAGCCGACAAGCTCTACCCCCTGGACCTGGACCGCGCCTTCAAGAAACTCGACACCATCAAGAAAGACATCGTCTGGTGGGGCGGCGGCGCACAGTCCCAGCAACTGCTGGCCTCGGGCGAAGTCAGCATGGGTCAGTTCTGGAACGGCCGCATTCATGCCCTGCAGGAAGATGGCGCACCCGTAGGCGTAAGCTGGAAACAGAATCTGGTGATGGCGGACATCCTGGTCGTGCCTAAAGGCAGCAAAAACAAAGGCGCGGCGATGAAGTTCCTGGCCAGTGCCAGCAGCGCCAAGGGCCAGGCCGACTTCTCTAACCTGACCGCTTATGCACCGGTGAACATCGACAGTGTGCAGCGCCTGGACTCAGTGCTGGCGCCCAACCTGCCGACGGCGTATGCCAAGGACCAGATCACCCTCGATTTCGCCTACTGGGCCAAGAACGGTCCGGCCATTGCGACACGGTGGAATGAATGGCTAGTCAAATGAAAATGACGGCAACCACGCCGACCGGGAGCGCCCTCGGCGTTGCTGGCGCAGTTTCCTGCAAACCAGGTGCGCCATCCCTGGCGCAGCGCTGGCGGGGGTCGAGCAACCTGATCCCGGCGCTGCTGTTCCTCGGCCTGTTCTTCCTCGCGCCGCTGATCGGCCTGTTGCTGCGCGGCGTGCTGGAGCCCGTACCGGGCCTTGGCAACTATGAGCAACTGTTCGCTAACTCGGCATACGCCCGGGTACTGCTCAATACCTTTTCGGTGGCCGGCCTGGTGACCCTGTTCAGCCTGTTGCTGGGCTTCCCGCTGGCCTGGGTGATTACCCTGGTACCACGCGGCTGGGGGCGCTGGATCCTGAACATCGTGCTGCTGTCGATGTGGACCAGCCTGCTCGCCCGCACCTATTCATGGCTGGTATTGCTGCAAGCCTCCGGGGTGATCAACAAGGCACTGATGGCGATGGGCATCATCGACCAGCCGCTGGAGATGGTGCACAACCTGACCGGCGTGGTGATCGGTATGAGCTACATCATGATCCCGTTCATTGTGCTGCCATTGCAGGCAACCATGCAGGCCATCGACCCGATGATCCTGCAGGCCGGCTCCATCTGCGGTGCCAGCCCTTGGACCAACTTCTTCCGGGTGTTCCTGCCGCTGTGCCGACCGGGGTTGTTTTCCGGCGGCTTGATGGTGTTTGTGATGTCCCTCGGTTACTACGTCACCCCGGCGCTGCTCGGCGGCGCGCAGAACATGATGCTGCCTGAGTTCATCATCCAGCAGGTGCAGTCGTTCCTCAACTGGGGCCTGGCGAGTGCCGGCGCCGCATTGCTGATCTTTATCACGCTGGTGCTGTTCTACTTCTACCTGAAGCTTCAGCCGGAATCCCCGGTTGGCGCCAGCAACGCGAGGTAAGCCGTCATGCTCCTGACTTCCAATGCCATGAGCCGCAGGATGCGCCTGGGCCTCTACACCACCACCGGCATGATTGGCCTGTTCTTGCTGTTGCCGATCGTGTTCATCGTGTTGCTGTCGTTCGGCTCGTCCCAATGGCTGGTGTTCCCGCCACCGGGCTGGACGCTGAAATGGTACGGCCAGTTCTTCTCCAATGCCGACTGGATGAACGCGGCGGTAGCGAGCCTCAAGGTTGCGGTACTGACCACCGTGTTCGCCGTGGCGCTGGGCCTGCCCACCGCATTTGCCCTGGTGCGTGGGCGATTTCCTGGCCGCGAGTTGCTCTACGGCCTGTTCACCCTGCCGATGATCGTGCCGTTGGTGATCATCGCGGTGGCGGTGTACGCACTGTTCCTCAAGCTCGGCTATACCGGCACGATGTTCGCCTTTGTAGTGAGCCATGTGATTGTCGCGCTGCCGTTCACCATTATCTCGATCATCAACTCGCTCAAGCTGTTCGACCAATCGATTGAAGATGCGGCGGTGATCTGCGGCGCATCGCGCCTGCAGGCCGTATTCAAGGTGACATTCCCGGCGATTCGCCCGGGAATGGTGGCCGGCGCGTTGTTCGCCTTTCTCGTCTCATGGGACGAAGTGGTGCTCAGCGTGATGATGGCCAGCCCGACCCTGCAAACCCTTCCCGTAAAAATGTGGACCACCCTGCGCCAGGACCTGACGCCTGTGATTGCCGTCGCCTCGACGTTGCTGATCGGCCTCTCGGTGCTCGTCATGGTCATCGCCGCCGCCCTTCGCCGGCGCACAGAAACCCGCGCTTGAGCGCCCAGGAGCAAGACATGAGTGCAGTGATCCAAGATACCGCGCAAAACCATGGCCAACCCCTGGTCAGCTTGCGCAACCTGAACAAGTACTACGGTGAATTTGCCGCCGTGGATAACATCTCGCTGGACATCAAGGACGGCGAATTCCTGACCTTCCTCGGCTCCAGCGGCTCTGGCAAAAGCACCACCCTGTCGATGCTCGCAGGCTTTGAAACGCCAAGCAGCGGCGAGATCCTGGTGAGCGGCCAATCCCTGGTCAATGTGCCGCCGCACAAACGCGACATCGGCATGGTGTTCCAACGTTACTCGCTGTTCCCGCATTTGTCGGTGCGCGACAACATCGCCTTCCCCCTGGCGATTCGCAAACTGGCCAGCGCCGAGCGCGAGAAGCGCGTCGACGCCATGCTCAAGCTGGTGCAGCTTGAGCAATTTGCCCATCGCCGCCCTTCGCAACTCTCCGGCGGCCAGCAGCAACGCGTCGCCATCGCGCGGGCGCTGGTGTACGAGCCGCGCATCCTGCTGATGGACGAACCCCTCGGCGCCCTCGACAAAAAACTGCGTGAAGACCTGCAGGACGAACTGCGCCAATTACATCGGCGCCTGGGCATAACCATCGTCTACGTAACCCACGACCAAGAAGAAGCCATGCGCCTGTCCCAGCGCATCGCGATTTTCAGCCACGGCAAGATTGTCGGCCTGGGCAGTGGCTACGACCTGTACCAGAACCCGCCAAATGCGTTTGTAGCCTCGTTCCTCGGTAACTCCAACTTCCTCAAGCTCAAGGCGCAGGGGAATGCGGTGGCATCGTTTGAAGGCCAATCGCTGTCGATCCGCCTGACCAGCGGCTTGCAAACCGAGCAGGAGGTGCTGTTGATGGTACGCCCGGAAAAAGCCTTGGCGCTGAGTGTCGAGCAAGCTACCGAGCAGGCATTGGCGGCGGGTTGGAATGAGGTGTCAGCGATTGTAGGCGAGGTGCTGTTCCTCGGCGAAAGCCAGACCTGCACCGTGAAAACCCTTGGCGGCACCTCGATGACAGTCAAGGCGTTGTCTGCTGCGGGCATGCCACTCAAGGCCGGCGACCCGGTGCGCGTGCGCTGGGCCACGGCGGATGCTTGCGTCTATACCGCATGGGCTGAAAGCGATCTGAACAAGGCCGCCGGCGCCCATTGAGTCACCCTTGGGCCGCCACAACGTCGGGTTGTGGCGGCCTTTTTTTGCCTGCTAACATTGGACCTGGCCGGATGTCATTGATCATCAAGCCAGCTTGCTACAAGGATACGGCTGCATCGGCAGGCCTTAACTGCAGATAAAAAAAATGCCCGGCATTGGCCGGGCATTTCAGTTCATTCGATGATCAGTCGGTATAGCCCAACTTTACCGTCCTCATCTTCCGGCTATGCTCGCGCGTCGCCAGGCAGTAATACAGCGGACACGTCACCACCAACCCCACCAGCCACGACAGGTCTGCGCCCTCTACCAGATTGGCCCATGGCCCCACGTACAGCGACGTATTGGCAAACGGCAGTTGCACGATGATGCCGATGAAATACGCCACGATCGCATGCAGGTTAAAGCGTCCGTAAACCCCGCCGTCCGCCTGAAAGATCGACGCAATGTCATAGGCGCCACGCTTGATGATGTAGAAATCGATCAGGTTGATCGACGCCCACGGCACCAGCACCAATAGCAGCGCAAGGATCAGGCCGATAAATTGCGAGATGAAGTCCGCCGACGCGCCCAATGCCACCACGCAGCATCCGGCCAGCACCACGCTGGACAGCACCACACGCACTTTGATGCCGGGTGTCCACTGGCTGGCGAAGGTCTGGATCGAGGAGATGATCGACAGCACCGCACCATACAGATTCAGGGCGTTGTGGCTGATGATATTGAGCAGAAACAGCACCATCAGGATCGACCCCAGCCAGCCGGTGGCTTGCTTGACCGCGACCATCGCCTCAGTGCCTTCGGGTGTCGCCAGGGCGGCGACCAAGCCAAAGGAGAACGACAAAATGGTGCCGAGAGTGGCCCCCAGGTAGGTGGCGACAAAGGGTCGGGTGATGCCGATATCAGCCGGCAGGTAGCGCGAATAATCGCTGGTATAGGGGGAGAAGCTGATCTGCCAGATCACTCCCAACGATACCGTCGCCAGCCAGCCGGCCGGATTGAAGCCGCCACGGGTGAGGAAGTCTGCCGGCAGGTCGTGGGAAAAAATGTAGAGGAAACCCGCCAGCAATGCGCTGCCCATCACCCAGGTGCCGATGCGGTTCAGGGTATGGATAAAGCGATAGCCGATCACGCCAATGGCCGTGGCGCTGAGCGCGCCGATCAGGATGCTGGCCGGCACCGGTACCGACGGCACGATGCCGACGATGGACTTGCCCGCCAGCACAATGTTGGAGATGAAAAAGCCAATGTAGATCAGGGCCGCGAAGAAAACGATCAGCAGCGCTCCGTAGCGCCCGAACTGACCCCGGCTCTGCACCATCTGCGGGATGCCCATGCGCGGGCCCTGGGCCGACGCGAGGGCAATGACAATACCGCCGAGCATGTGCCCGAGGGCAATCGCCAGCAGCCCCCACACCAGGTTGAGATGGAACACCTGAGTCACCATAGCGCCGGTGACGATGGGCAGCGGTGCAATGTTGGTGCTGAACCATAGGGTGAACAGGTCGCGGGCCTTTCCATGGCGCTCCGCGAAGGGTACGTAATCGACCGTGTGATTCTCGATCAGGGGATCTTGCCGGGACATCTGGGGCATGGAAATGAACTCGCGTTTGTCTGATCTTATAGTTGTTTGACGCCAAACCGGGGGAGCTCTCTGGCCACCCCCATACGAACACCATATTATGGTATTCCAACATTTTCACAAGACTGATCCGTAGTCCTGGCACGCATCTGATCCGCTATTGTGCCACACGGCCCCTCTTCATTCAGCGGGCTAACCCCCGTATTCATTGGCTATAAGACCAAAGGTCAACGTTCATCGGCCGCCTGAAAAAGCCCTTGATTAGATTGTATTACGGTATACCATCATACCTACAAATCTATAAAATCCGCTTCACCCTACGAGGACCGTCCCATGATCGATGCCGCCATCTACAAACAAGTGATGGGTTCGTTTCCGTCCGGAGTCACCGTGATCACCACGCTCGATGATGACGGGCAGATAGTCGGACTTACCGCCAGTGCGTTCAGCTCGTTGTCCATGGAGCCGGCCCTGGTGCTGTTCTGCCCCAACTACAGTTCCGACTCCTATCCGGTGCTGATCAAGAACCAGCGCTTTGCCATTCATGTGCTGTCCGGTGGGCAGCAAAGCGAAGCCTATGCTTTTGCGCGCAAGGGCAAAGACAAGGCGCAGGGCATCGAATGGACGTTGAGTGAACTGGGCAACCCGATCCTCGCCAATGCCACGGCGGTGATCGAGTGCGAGTTGTGGCGTGAGTATGAAGGCGGTGACCATGCAATCATGGTCGGTGCGGTGAAGAACCTGATCGTGCCCCGGCAGAACGCCGGGCCACTGGTGTATTGCCACGGCAAGATGGGCGCCCTGCCCGCCATTGCCTGATCGTTACCGTTGCAGGCGCCCGGCAGCCCGGGCGCCCACCGGTCAGGTGCGGAAGCGGCTGACCAACTGATTCAACGTCTGAGACAACGTCGTCAATTGCTGCGCATCCTGGCGCGTGGAATCAGCCAGGCTCGCCACCAACTGTGCATCCCCGTGAATCTGGCTGATGTGCCGATTGATGTCTTCAGCCACCTGGTGCTGCTCTTCGGCAGCCGTTGCGATTTGCGTATTCATGTCGCGGATCACGTCCACCGACTCGCGAATCAACCCAAAACTGGCCCGTGCGTCGTTGATCGACACCACCGTTTCCTGGGACACCTCCAGGCTGGCATGCATTTGTTTACCCATCTGATGGGTACGCCGGGCGAGGTTGCCCAGCAGCCCGTCGATCTCGCCGGTGGAGTCCGAAGTACGCTTGGCCAGGGCCCGCACTTCGTCTGCCACCACGGCAAAACCACGCCCCTGTTCACCGGCTCGGGCGGCTTCGATGGCAGCGTTCAGCGCCAGCAGGTTGGTCTGTTCGGCGATGGAGCGGATGGTGCCGAGTATCGACTGGATGTCGTTGCTGTCTTTTTCCAGTTGCTCCATGGACTGGGCGGAGTGGCCGATTTCCTCACTCAGGCGCCCTACGCTGCTCACTGCTGCGTCGATCTGCTGCTGGCCGGTGTGCGCCTGGCGCTGTCCGTTGTCGGCAGAGTCGGCGGCCTGGCTGCAGGAGCGCGCGACTTCATTGGAGGTGGCGACCATCTCATGAAACGCGGTGGACACCATGTCCACGGCCTCCCGTTGGCGTGAGGCGACCTCAGCCATTTCCACCGAGACCTCCATGGCACTCCCCGAACTGCTGTGGATCTGCCCGGCCGCCTGGCCGATGCGCTGGATCAGCGTGCGGATCGCTTCGAGGAACTGGTTGAACCAGCCGGCCAGTTGTGCCGTCTCGTCTCGCCCTTTTACCGGCAGGCGCGCCGTCAGGTCTCCTTCGCCCTGGGCGATGCCTTCCAGGCCGCTGGCCACACCACGAATCGGCTTGACGATCAGCCCGGCAAACCAGGCGCCCACCACTGCAAACAACACGGCACACACCAGGGCGATCGCCGCGATCAGCCAGGTCAGGCGCGCCGCGCCGGCCATCACTTCACTTTCCCGCACCACCCCGACAAACCGCCAGCCCAATGCCCTGGACGGCCAGACAAACGCCATGTAGCGCTCGCCTGCCAACTCGACCTGCACCAGGCCCTGCCCAGCCTCGCTCAACTGCCGGTAACCCTCGCCCAACTCACTAAGTTTCTTGAAGTTGTGAGACGGGTCATTCGGGTCCACCAACACGGTGTTATTGGCTTCCATCAACATCAGGTAGCCGCTGTCACCCAGCTTGATCTGTTTGACCAGGTCGGTCAGTTGCTTGAGGGAAACATCGATGTTCACCACCCCGCTCGCGTTGCCCTGGCGGTCATTGAAGCTTCGCACCGTACTGACCAGCACCACGTCATCGGCGGCCCAGTAATACGCCTCGGTGCGCAGGGTCTTGCCCGGTTGCGCCATGGCCGTCTTGTACCAGGGCCGGGTGCGCGGGTCGTAGCTCGCCAGCTTCGGGTCACCCGGCCAGAATACATAGCCGCCATCTTCAGTACCCAGTGACAGGTAGGTGTAGGCCGAATGACTCTTGGCCAGGCCCTCGAACAGCTTGAACAACTGCTGATCGCGCTCGCCGAGTGCGACTTGGGCGGCGTCGCTGGCCAGATAGCGTTTCACATCGCCGTTGATACTTTGCAACTGCGGATGCGCCGCCAGGTAGGCGACGTTCTGACTGATACCTTCAAAAAACAATTGCATGGCATTGTCGACTTGGCGAATCTCGCGTTCGCTGCCGTCGATAAAGCCGTCCCGTGCCTCATGGCGCACGTTGAGGATGATCATCACTGCCACCAGAATGACTGGCAGGCTGGCGATCACCGCAAAGGCCAGGATCAATTTTTGTTTTATGTTCATCTAGCTCGCCTTCCTTGTGAAGTGAATGTGCGACCGCTGGAGAGAAAAGTTTTGCAGATATTCCGTATTATGGTATACCAACAATCAATCCGCCGAATAGCCTTCATCACTGGCAAGCTTCACATTGGCGAGAGCACCTAAGGGCCCGCAGTCGACAGGCCGATCACAATAGATCCGAGGTAAGCGTCATGAAATTTTCCCTGTTCGTGCACATGGAACGCTGGGATGAAAGTGTCAGCCATCGCCAGTTGTTCGAAGACTTGACCGAACTGACCCTGATGGCGGAAGCCGGTGGTTTCAGCACCGTCTGGATTGGCGAACACCACGCCATGGAATACACCATCTCGCCCAGCCCGATGCCGCTGCTGGCTTACCTCGCGGCCAAAACCACCACCATTCACCTGGGCGCCGGTACCATCATCGCGCCGTTCTGGCACCCACTGCGGGTGGCAGGCGAATGCGCGCTGCTCGACGTGATCAGTAACGGACGCATGGAAGTCGGCCTGGCCCGTGGTGCCTACCAGGTGGAGTTCGACCGCATGGCCGGCGGCATGCCCGCCTCATCCGGCGGCCAGGCGCTGCGCGAGATGGTGCCGGTGGTACGTGCGTTGTGGAAAGGCGACTATGCCCATGACGGCGACATCTGGAAGTTCCCCACCTCCACCAGCGTGCCCAAGCCGATCCAGCAGCCCAACCCGCCGATGTGGATTGCCGCACGCGACCCGGACTCGCATAACTTTGCGGTAGCTAATGGCTGCAACGTGATGGTCACGCCGTTGATGAAGGGCGACGAAGAAGTCCTCGACCTGAAAAATAAATTCCAGGCTGCCCTGGACAACAACCCGGATGTGCCACGCCCACAACTGATGGTGTTGCGTCACACCCACGTGCACGCGGTAGACGACCCTGACGGCTGGAAAGTCGGGGCCAAGGCAATCGCCCGATTCTATCGCACCTTTGATGCCTGGTTCGGCAACAAGACCGTGCCGGTCAACGGCTTCCTTGACCCGAGCCCGGAAGAAAAATTCGCCGGGCGTCCGGAGTTTGAACTGGAAAGCCTGCACAAGACCGCAATGATTGGCACGCCTGAAGAAATCATCCCGCGCATCCAGTACTACCAGGAGCTGGGTGTGGACGAGTTCAGCTTCTGGTGTGATAACAGCTTGCCCCACGCGGAGAAGAAAAAATCCCTTGAGCTGTTTATCAAGCACGTGGTGCCGGCATTTCGCTGAGGGTAATGCCTGAACCGCACACAGCGCCGGCACTTGCCGGCGTTGTTGTTTCGGGTGGCGGGAATGCGGCAAGTGCTTCGGGTCGAGGAGATGTATACGATGCCGGACCGGGGTGCTCCGCCCAAAAACCGCTGTGCCCACTGCCCGTATTCCATGTACTCAAAAATGTACTAAAAAAAGTGGCTGGAGACGGATTTCAGTAGTTTTGCGTAGAAACGAAAAAAGACGCCGAAGCGTCTATTCCTTAAATGACAGGCAAAAAAAAGCCACTCTATTGAGTGGCTTTTTCTTTGTGTTTGGAGCGGGAAACGAGACTCGAACTCGCGACCCCGACCTTGGCAAGGTCGTGCTCTACCAACTGAGCTATTCCCGCGTCTTGGTGATGCGCATTCTATAGAATCCTCATCACCCGTCAACCCCTTGATTCAAAAAAGTTTTATTTCTTTTCAACCTCGGTGCGCAGATGCGGCCAGGCGGCGCGCAAATATTGCAGCATGGACCACAAGGTCAGGCCCGCAGCGATCAGCAGCAAGGCATAGCCCAGCAATACCCAGAAGGAGAAATCCGACGGGTTGGCCAGCAGGATCACCAGGGCAAGCATCTGCGCCGCAGTTTTCCATTTGCCCATGTTGGACACGGCCACGTGGGCTCGGGCGCCGATTTCGGCCATCCACTCCCGCAGGGCGGAGACCACGATCTCGCGACCGATGATCACGGCCGCCGGCAACGTCAGCCACAGGTTGCCGTGTTCCTGCACCAGCAGCACCAGGGCGACCGCTACCATCAGTTTGTCGGCCACCGGGTCCAGGAACGCGCCAAACGGCGTGCTCTGTTCCAGGCGACGGGCCAGGTAACCGTCCAGCCAGTCGGTGGCGGCTGCGAAGGCAAACACCGAACTGGATGCCATGTAGCTCCATTCGTACGGCAGGTAAAACAGCAATATGAAAATCGGTATGAGCAGGACGCGTAGTACGGTGATCAGATTAGGGATATTCATCGGCACAACTGGCTACGAGGTGAGAAGGCATTCTACTCGCTGTGCAGATTTGCATAAATCAACTCTGCGAGCTTTTTACTGATACCGGGAGCTTTGGCTATTTCTTCGATGCTGGCACGGGACAGCTCCTGCAAGCCACCAAAATGTTTTAACAAGTCCCGCCGCCGTGTCGGCCCGACCCCTGCCACCCCTTCCAGGGTTGAGGTACGCCGGGTTTTGCCACGTCGGGCACGGTGGCCGGTGATGGCGAAACGGTGGGCTTCGTCGCGGATCTGCTGGATAAGGTGCAGCGCCGGGGAGTCGCCCTTCAAGGTGAACTCATGGGCTGCATCATTCAAGTACAAGGTTTCAAAACCGGCCTTGCGGGTGGCACCCTTGGCCACGCCGAGCAGGATCAGGTCGGGTACCGCCAGTTCGTTGAGTACGTCGCGGGCCATGGACAGCTGGCCCTTGCCACCATCCACCAGCAGGATGTCCGGCAGCTTGCCCTCGCCGTCCTTCAGTTTGCTGAAGCGGCGGGTCAGGGCCTGGTGCATGGCGGCGTAGTCATCGCCCGGGGTGACGCCTTCGATGTTGTAGCGCCGGTAATCGGACTTGATCGGCCCTTCCGGCCCGAACACCACGCAGGAAGCCACGGTGGCCTCGCCGCTGGAGTGGCTGATGTCGTAGCACTCCAGGCGCTGGGGCGGCTCGTCGAGCTTGAGCACTTCGGCCAGGGCGTCAAATCGCGCGGCGACGTGCTGGCGGTTGGCCAGGCGTGCGCCCAGGGCCTGTTCGGCGTTGGTCACGGCCAACTGCTGCCAGCGCGCACGGGTGCCGCGCACGCGGTGGCTGATGTCCAGCTCGCGGCCACGCAGTTCGTGAATCGCTTCGATCAGCGCCGGGAAGTCCTCGTGCACCACGTTGACGATCAGTTCGCTCGGCAGGTCGCGCTCGGGGCTGCTGACGTAGTACTGGCCGAGGAACGCCGCCATGACTTCGGCGACCTCCTCTTCTATACCGGTCTGGGGGAAGAAGTTCTTGCTGCCCAGCACCCGGCCGCCGCGCACGCTGATCAGGTGCACACAGGCGCCGCCCGGGTTGACGAAGGCGGCGATGACGTCGACGTCACCGGTGCCGCCCTCCATGCTCTGCTGGTCCTGCACGCGACGCAGCAGGGAGATCTGGTCGCGTAGCTCTGCGGCGCGCTCGAAATCCAGGGTGCTGGCCGCTTGCTCCATGGCGCCGGACAGCTCATCGGCCAGGGCATTGCTGCGGCCTTCGAGGAACATCACCGAGTGACGCACGTCCTCGGCATATTCCGCAGGCTCAACCAGGCCCACGCACGGCGCCTTGCAGCGCTTGATCTGGTACTGCAGGCACGGGCGGTTGCGGTTCTTGTAGAAACTGTCTTCGCACTGGCGCACGAAAAACGCCTTTTGCAGCAGGCTCAGGCTTTCGCGGATGGCGCCGGCGCTGGGGTAAGGCCCGAAGTACTTGCCCTTCTGCTTCTTGGCGCCGCGATGGATGCTCAGGCGCGGAAAGTCGCCGTCCGAGAGAAACACGTACGGGTAGGACTTATCGTCACGCAGCAGGATGTTGTAGGGCGGCCGCCATTCCTTGATCAGCGTCTGCTCAAGCAGCAGCGCCTCGGTTTCATTGGCGGTGATGGTGGTTTCCACCTGGGCGATACGCGCCACCAGTGCCGCCGTCTTCGTTGCCAGGCCGGTCTTGCGGAAGTAACTCGCCAGGCGGCTTTTCAGATTCTTGGCTTTACCGACGTAGAGCAGGCGCGCTTCGCTGTCGAACATGCGATACACGCCAGGACGGCCACTGCAGGTTGCAAGGAACGCACTCGGATCGAACAGCACTTTAATTTCAGAGGCTGTCATTTCAGGCGCTGGCGTCTACCATGCCGTGGCGTACCGCCAGCAGGGTCAATTCAACATCACTGCTGATGGAAAGCTTTTCGAAAATCCGATAACGGTAGGTGTTCACGGTTTTCGGCGACAGACACAGCTTGTCGGAGATCGACTGGACTTTCTGACAGCCGACAATCATCAGGGCGATCTGGATTTCCCGCTCCGACAGCGCATCGAACGGCGAGTCGCTGGTGGGCTGGAACGACTTGATCGCCAACTGCTGGGCAATCTGCGGGCTGATGTAGCGTTGGCCGGCAAACACCAGGCGAATGGCCTGGACCATTTCCGCCAGGCCCGCGCCCTTGGTCAGATAGCCGGCAGCGCCCGCTTGTAGCAACCGTGTAGGAAAAGGATCTTCCTCACACACGGTCACTACCACGACTTTAATATCCGGATGGCTGCGCAACAACTTCGTAGTGGCGCCAAGACCGCCGATCCCGGGCATCTTGACGTCCATCAAAACCACATCGGGCTTCAACTCCCGGGCCTTGATCAGGGATTCCTCCCCTGACTCGGCCTGGCCGACTACTTGCAGGCCATCGATGTCAGCCAGCATTCGTGTAATGCCTGTACGAACGAGATCATGGTCATCGACTACTAGCACCCTAATCAAGCAGACACCTCGCGATATGGTCTTATAGGTTGCTGAACACCTTAGCAAAAAACCACGGCGCAGACCTAGCCGCAAGCGTCATATATATAGAGTTTCAATGAACAATGGCCGTCTACCGGGCGGTAGGCGGCCGAATTTCCTGAGAAAAAGGTCAGGATTCCTGGAGGGGGAGCTTTGTTTTTCCATTCAATGAAGCTGAATGCTCGGCCAGCGTAGTGGTCAACCGCCGGATTGCATCTTGATCTTCCTTTAACATTGCCCGGTAATTGCCCAGGACTTTTTCCTCCAGCTGGCTAAGGTTATCCAATTGAATAGGAGTAGACGTGCCCGTCAGCACGTACAGGATATCGACACCTCTTTCAGCTACCCGTGACAGATAGTCCGCCTTGGGCGCCCGACCACCACTTTCATATTTGCCTTGCGCGTTGGCTTCCACGCCTCCTATTTCACCAAAAGTTTTCTGCGACAGGCCAAGTCGCTCTCTTTCTTGCCGTAACCGCGAACCGATTCCACTCATTTGGATGTATGATCCTATTTGGCACACCCCAAGAGGTGACACTCTCATCTCTTTGTTAAACAAACTTGAACGGTTTTGAACTATGCCCGGAATTCGCACGGCTGCACAAGCCAAGGCTTGGCTTGAACACCAAGGAAAATCTGTTCAAGCATTCGCCCGGGAGCATGGCGTGGACCCGGCTACCACCTATCAAGTGCTCGCTGGGCGCAAAAAGGGACGACGTGGAGAAGCCCATAAGGTGGCGGTCCTGTTGGGCATGAAAGACGGGATCATTCCGACGGAGGAAGAAACCGTAAGGCAAGATCAGGAAGTCATTTCTTGAAGTCAGTATGCGCTTATTAAAACCAAGTGCCTGTTTTCCCAAAATTGGCAGTACTCACACCCGATCACGGCCGGCAATTGCGCTCCATGCGCCAGAAGCAATCCTCCGCTCCAACGATTTCCAGGCCCTTGCGCTGATAGAGCCTTCGCGCCGGGTTGGTCTTGAAAACGGTCAACCGTAAAAGACCCAGCCCTTGCGCGCGCGCCTTGTACACCATCTGCTCGATAACCCAGCCGCCAGCCCCTTGATGACGAAACGCCTCAAGGATGTGCAGCTCGCGAATATACAGTGCCTTGGGGTCACGACTGATGCTGATGAAACCCAGCACCTCGTTATCGCGACAGATCAGCCAGCTTTCTCGTCCGGCCCAGGCGGTATCGAAACCGGCATCGGACCACGACAAGTCGTATTGGCGATAATAATTACCCATGGCCTGGTGGGTCAGGGTCCGGGCGAAGGCCAGGTGTTGGCTGGTCGCGGCCTGCAGTTGAAACGCCATGTGCCTGAACTCCCTAGATTGCCACCTGTTCTCCCTGCCACTGGCCGCCGGTGTCGCGTCGTGCAATCACCAGCGTATCGCCTACACCCGGGCTAGCGGCGATCAAACCACCGTCGGCGCCCCAGATTGCGCTGCGCCCGGCGCAGGCCCAGCCACCGGATGGACCGCCGTGGTTGGCCATCAGCACCAGCATCCGGTGCTCGGCGGCATAGCCCTGTAGCAAGGCGGTGTCCGGCGCGTAGCCGCCTTCGCTGATCAGCACACCCGCAGCGTAGATGTTCGCCCCGTCCTCGGCAGCCTGTCGAGGGTGGCTGGCGTGGGAAAAATCCGCGCATACCGCCAGGGCGATCCGGTCGTCCCCCCATTCAAGGGCCGCCCCGCCCTGCCCCGCAGCAAACGCCACGCCTTCACCGGGATGCAGATGCTGCTTGGTATAGACCGCCACCGAGCCATCCGGCCCCAGCACCAGCGCACCGATCAACACCTCACTGGCGCCCCCCAGGCGAATCGGCATGCCCACCACCGCGGTAATGCGCAATTCACGGGCCATCTCCCGCAGCGGCGCCAGCGCTTCATCGCCGGGCGCGATCGCCAGCCCGGCGGCCAGTGACGGTTCATAGCCGGTCAGGGACAGTTCCGGAAACACCAGCAACTGCACGCCGTGCTCCGCCGCCACGCGCATGAAAGCCAAGTGACGCGCGATATTTCCGGGTACGTCGCCCGCAATGGAAATGGATTGGGCAGCAGCAATCGTCAAGGCCGTCATGGTCGCATCCAGGCAATCATCGTGAAGTCCGTGCAGCATATCGACACTTGGGTCATAGCCGTAAGTACCCAACCTCAATAGAAATTACTGATTGAATCCACCCGCTCGCCTCAGTTAAGCTCCCCCCATCATTTGGAGACACACCATGTTGCAACTCACCCACACCCAGGTTTGCCCTGCTGCCAGCGCCCAGCGCTCGGTCGTGGCTGCCCGCGTGAGCGGTTTGAGCGCACTGGTCAGCTTTTATTTTGGGTATTGGTTTAGCCACTGGCGCGCCTGATACCTGAAATCGGCGCCCACTACTCAAGGGGTCGCCTACCAGAGAAATCTAACCCCCGGTCGGCTCCCCGACCGGGGGTTTTGTTTTTTCAGCCCTTATTATTTTTGCCACACACCGAACACTTAAAGGACTCACGCCATGAACTACGCCACCTATTACCGCTACGACACCTCCACCGCCTGGCGATTTAGCAAGCTCCGTTCGGGACAGCCTGCCGCCTCCGATCGGTCACCTATTGGTGGCAAGCCAACACACGTAGCCAATACGGCCAATTGTCGAACACCCCAGTAGGGCAGAGCGTGCGGGAACAGCCCGCCGCTTGCCCAGGAAGCCCGAATATGAAAGCCTCGATCGCCGCTCTGCCTGTTTCCACCCTGTCCTGCGCCAATGAAGCGCTGACCCAGCGTTTGCCCAGTGCCCTTGAGCTCAAGCACCAACTGCCCCTGAGCCCATTCCTCAACGAACAGATCCACGCCCATCGCCAAGCCGTGCGCGCCATCCTCCAGGGTGAAGACTCACGCCTGCTGGTGATTGTCGGCCCGTGCTCGATCCACGACCCGGAATCGGCCATGGAATACGCGCGCAACCTGAAAAAACTGGCCCATGAAGTCAGTGACCAGATGCTGCTGGTGATCCGCGCCTACGTCGAAAAACCCCGCACCACCATCGGTTGGAAAGGCCTGGCCTACGACCCACGCCTGGATGGCAGCGACGACATGGCCGCCGGCCTGACCCTGTCCCGGGAACTGATGCGGGAAATGCTGCGCCTGGGCCTGCCGGTCGCCACCGAGCTGCTGCAACCGATGGCTGCCGGCTACTTCGATGACCTGCTGAGCTGGGTCGCCATTGGCGCGCGCACCACCGAATCGCAGATTCATCGCGAAATGGCCAGCGGCCTCGGCATGCCCGTCGGCTTCAAGAACGGCACCGACGGCGGCGTGGCCATCGCCTGTGACGCCATGCGCTCCGCCGCTCACCCGCACCGTCACTTCGGCGTCGACAGCCAGGGCCATCCGGCGATCATCCAGACCCCGGGCAACCCCGACACTCACCTCGTGTTGCGCGGCGGCCATCGTGGGCCGAACTACGATCGCCAGAGCGTGGCCCAGGTTCACGCCGACCTTGCCAAGAGCAAAGTCGCGCCGCGGATCATGGTCGACTGCAGCCACGCCAACAGCGGCAAAGACCCGCTGCGCCAACCGGCGGTGTTCAACGACGTGCTGGAACAGCGCCTGCAGGGCGACACCTCGCTGATCGGCATGATGATCGAGAGCCACCTGTTCGAAGGCTGCCAGCCATTGAGCCCGTCGATGAAATACGGCGTGTCGATCACCGATGGCTGCCTGGGCTGGGACGGCACGGAACAGCTGCTACGCAGCGCTGCCGAACGGTTGCGGGCACACAATCGCGCCTGACAAATGAAGACCAAATGTGGGAGCGGGCTTGCTCGCGAATGCGGTGGTTCAGCCAGCACATGCATCAACTGGCACACCGCTTTCGCGAGCAAGCCCGCTCCCACACTGGATCTTCATTCACTTGACTAAAGTGGATAAAGAGCCTCATCAAACTGCGCCAACTTCGGAAACACCAACGGCTGGTCATCCGCCAGCCCTTCCAATCGCTGCTGGTAACTGTGCAGGAAAGTCTGCCGGGCCTCGGCGCTGATATACGGCACATGCCACGCCACAAACGGCTCCAGCACTTCAAACCCGACATACGCCAGCGTGCCACGCAGGATCGGCCGCAGCATGTCCTCCAATGGCCCGTGAATCGCACCCTCGCCAAACATATGCTCGCGCCCGCCAAGGGTGACCGTGACGAGCGCTTTCTTGCCGGCGAGCCCGCCCTGATCATAGAACCGCTTGCCGCCGTAGCACACGCCCGACACCAGAACCCGGTCAATCCAGCCCTTGAGCATCGCGGGCGCCGAGAACCAGAAGATCGGGAAATTGAGGATCAGCAGATCGGCCCACAGCAGCTTGTCCAACTCCTGCTGGATATCCGCCGCGATGGATTGGCTTTTCACCCCCAGGCGCTGCTCCAGGGCATACACCAGGTAGTCGGGGTTCTCCCGCGAGGTGAAGTCCGAGGCGCTGGCTACGGGATTCCAGTTCATCGCGTACAAATCACTGACCTGCACCTCATGCCCCTGCGCTTGCAGGGTAGCCGTGGCCTGGTCACGCAAGGCCGCGGTAAACGACTGCGGCTCGGGATGGGCGTGGACAATCAACACCTTCATAAAAACTCCTCAAGAAGTAAGCGTGGCCCGTTTGGCCAGCAAATGGTCGAGCCAGTCGGGGTCCATTTCCGGCTCCGATGAAAACAGCAAGCCGGTGTAGTCCTGATACGGCGGGGTGAAGATCGCGCTGCGACTGCCCTGGTCCACCACCCTGCCCCGCTGCATCACCACCACTTCGTCGGCGATGGCGCGCACTGTGGCCACGTCGTGGGTGATAAACAGGTAGGCCACGCCCAACTGCTGCTGAATGCGGTTGAGCAGTTTCAGCACGCCCTCGGCCACTAACTGATCCAGGGCCGAGGTCACTTCGTCGCAGATGATCAATTGTGGGTCGGCCGCCAGGGCGCGAGCGATGCAGATACGTTGCTTCTGGCCGCCGGACAGCTCACGGGGCTGACGCTCCATGAAGGTGGCCGGGTCCAGCTCGATCATCTCCAGCAACTCGGCGACTCGGGCGCGCATGGCCTTGCCCTTGAGGCCGAGGTAGAAGGTCAGTGGCCGGCCAATGATGTCGACGATGCGCTGGCGCGGGTTCAGCGCGGTATCGGGGATCTGGTAGATCATCTGGATCCGTCGCAACTGCTCCTTGCTGCGCCGACGAAAGTCCGCCGGCAACGCTTCACCGTCATACAGCACCTGCCCCGCCGTAGCCGGCAGCAACCCGGTAATCAAGCGTGCGGTGGAGCTTTTGCCGCTGCCGGACTCACCGATCACCGCCAACGTCTGGCCGCGATGCAAGCTCATCGACACGTCATGCAGCACCGGCTGATGCCCGTAGCTGGCGCACACCTGACGCACTTCCAGCAACGGCATCTGCTGCTGGGGACAGGCCTTGGGTTCGGTGCGAAAGCTGCGCACCGCCCACAGGGATTTGGTGTAGTCCTGCTGCGGGGCGCTGAGCATGGTGCGGGTCTCGGCCTCCTCCACCAGTTTGCCGTGACGCAGCACCATGATGCGGTCGGCCATCTGCGCGACCACTGCCAGGTCATGGCTGATATACAGCGCGGCGCTGCCGAAGGTTTTTACTGCATCGCGAATCGCCGCCAGCACTTCGATCTGGGTGGTGACGTCGAGGGCGGTGGTGGGTTCGTCGAAGATGATCAGGTCCGGGTGACAGGCCATCGCCATGGCGGTCATCACCCGTTGCAGTTGCCCGCCGGAGACCTGATGCGGATAACGCTGGCCGATGGTTTCCGGATTGGGCAGGCGCAGCACGCGGTACAACTCCACCGCCTCGCGTTCAGCCTGGGCGCGGCTGATGCCACCGTTGATCACGGCGGTTTCCACATGCTGGTCAATCAGCCGGTGGGCCGGGTTGAACGACGCGGCAGCGCTTTGCGCAACGTAGGCAATGCGCAGTCCTCGAAGCTTGCGCAAGGCTTCGGGTTTGGCCTGCAACAGTTGAATGCCGTCAAAGCACACCGAGCCACCGGTGATGCGACAACCGTCGCGGGCAAAGCCCATGGCCGCCAGGCCCAACGTTGATTTACCCGCGCCGGACTCGCCAATCAACCCCAGCACCTCGCCCCGTTGCAACGTCAGGTCGATGCCCTTGATCAGCGGATGCCAGGCATCCTCGTAATGCCCTTCGATCTGCAGGTTGCGGATTTCCAGCAATGGCTTGTCCATCCTCAACACTCCTTCAGGCCGCTGGATTTATGCAGCATCCAGTCGACGACAAAATTCACGCTGACGGTGATCAACGCCACTGCCAGCGCCGGCAGCAACGGGCTGATGTCGCCGAAGGTGATCAGCACCGCGTTGTCGCGGACCATGCTGCCCCAATCGGCGGTGGGCGGTTGAATGCCCAGGCCAAGGAACGACAGCGCGCTGATAAACAGGAACACGAAACAGAACCGCAGGCCGAACTCGGCAATCAATGGCGCGGCGGCATTGGGCAGCACTTCGCGGGTGACCAGCCACCACAGCCCTTCCCCACGCAGCCGGGCGGCTTCGACGAAGTCCTGCACCACCACGGTCATCGCCACGGCCCGGGACAGGCGAAACACCCGGGTCGAATCCAGCAGTGCAATCACCAGCACCAGCGAGGTGGCATTGGTGCCCACCACGCTGAGGATCAGCAAGGCGAAGATCAGTTGCGGGATCGCCATCAGGATATCCACCACCCGCGACAATCCCTGGTCGACCCAGCCGCCCTTGATCGCGGCTATCAAGCCGCTCAAACCGCCCAGCAAAAACGCCAGCACCGTGGTCAAAAAAGCGATGCCCAGGGTGTTGCGCGCGCCATACACCAGGCGGCTGAACATGTCCCGCCCGAGGTTATCGGTGCCCAGCAGGAATTGGCCGCTCCAGGGAGCAAACCCGTCACCCACCACCTGGGTTTCCCCGTAAGGTGCGAGCACCGGCGCAAATAACGCCACCAGCACGTACAGCACGATGACCAGCAGGCCGAACTTCGCGCTCAATGGCGCCCGGGCCAGTTGTGTGAGAAGGCTCATGGTCTACCCCTTGGGATGCATCAGGCGTGGGTTGGTGGCGATGGACAGCACATCGGCGCCGGTATTGAGCAGGATGTAGGTGGCGGCAAAGATCAGGCTGCACGCCTGCACCACCGGGATATCGCGCTTGGACACCGAGTCCACCAGCAACTGGCCGAGGCCCGGGTAGACAAACACCACCTCCACCACCACTACGCCCACCACCAGGTACGCGAGGTTGAGCGCGATCACGTTGACGATCGGCGCCAGGGCATTGGGCAGTGCGTGGCGCCAGATAATCCGCGACTGGCTGATGCCCTTGAGCCGGGCCATTTCGATATACGGGCTGGCCAGCAGGTTGATCAGCGAGGCACGGGTCATGCGCATCATCTGCGCGATCACCACCAGGCTCAGGGTGGCCACCGGCAACACCGAACGTTCGAGAATGGTGGCGAATGAGGCATCCGGCGCCAGGTTGGACAGGCTGGGAAACCAGCCCAGCTTGACCGAAAACACCAGGATCAGCAGGTAGGCGACGAAGAACTCCGGGAACGACACCGCACTCAGGGCCGAGGTGTTGAGCAGGCGGTCGAACCAGCTGTTGCGGTACAGCGCGGCGAGCATCCCCAGCACCAGCGCCAGGGGCACCGAGACCAACGCCGCCAGTGCCGCCAGGCGCAAGGTGTTGCCCAGGCGTGCGCCGATCAGTTCAGCGATGGGCCGCTGGTTGGCCAGGGAAGCGCCGAGGTCGCCGTGCAGGAGGCGCAGCAGCCATTGCACGAACCGGCTCAGGGGCGGCAGGTCCAGGCCCAGTTGGGCGCGAAAGGCGGCGACGGTTTCCGGCGTGGCGGACTGGCCGAGCATGGCCTGGGCGATATCACCGGGGAGCATGCCGACCGCCAGGAAGATGATCACCGAGACGGCGAACAACGACAGCAGGCCAAGGGCGAGGCGTTGGAGTACCAGTTTGAATAGGCTATTCATGTTCGGTTCTCATGAGTGGGGCATGTTCTCGAAGGCGACAAATGTTCAATGTGGGAGCGGGCTTGCTCGCGAAAGCGGTGTGTCAGCCAATACAGATAGAGACTGATCCACCGCATTCGCGAGCAAGCCCGCTCCCACAATTGATTTGTGGCGTTTCTGAAATCTTCACGCCTGCCACCATCGCTCGATCAACCGCAACCCATCCAGTTCCCCATACGGCGCCGTCAGCGGTCCATGGCTGACGCGGTTCGAGCGGGCCGCCACGGAGCTGGCGAACAACGGCACAATCGCCCCGCCGTCGTCCCGGCACAGGCTCTGCATTTCGTTGTACATCTCCTGGCGCAGCGGCGCGTTCATCTCACCTCGCGCTGCGTTGAGCAACTGGTTGAAGCGGTCGTTATCCCAATGGGTTTCGTTCCACGCCGCCCCCTTGGCGTAGCCGATGCTGAACATGCGGTCGGCAGTCAGGCTGCTGTACCAGAACGAGGTGGTGAACGGCTGCTTCATCCAGATGTTGGAGAAATAGCCATCCGCCGGCTCGCGCACCACGTCGATATCAATCCCGGCCTGGCGCGCCTGCTCCTTGAACAGCACCGAAGCATCCACCGCGCCGGTGTAGGCGGCATCGGAAGCTTGCAGGCGCACCTTCAGCGACTCCACACCGGCCTTGCGCAGGTAGAATCGCGACTTGTCCGGGTCGTAGGTGCGCTGCTCCAGGGCGGCGTTGATGAAGCGGCTGCCCGGCTGGATCGGATGGTCGTTGCCCACCAGGCCATAGCCATGCAGCACCGAGGCCAGCAGGGTTTCGCGGTTGATCGCATGCTTCATCGCCATGCGGATGTCGTTGTTCTTGAACTCGTTGCTGTCGCACAACATCGGGAAGGTGTAGTGCTGGGCGCCCTTGGTTTCTTCGATGACCAGCGTGGGATTGCGCTTGAGCAAGGCCACGGTTTTCAGGTCGACCTTGTTGATCACGTCGACTTGCCCGGTGACCAGCGCATTGACCCGCGCTGCGCCGTCGGCAATCGCCAACAGCTCGGCGCTGGCGAAGTGTGCCCTGCCCGGCTTCCAGTAATCAGGGTTGCGCTCCAGGTCCATGCGTACGCCCGGCTCGAAGCTTTTCAGGCGATAACCGCTGGTGCCGATCCCGGCCTGCCAGTCGGCGGCGCCGTCCTTGGCGGGCATGATCACCAGGTGGTAATCGGCGACTACATAAGCGAAATCGGCATTGCCCGAGTGCAATTCGAACACCACTGCATCGCTGCCCTTGGCGCTGACACTGGCCACATCGCCGATCACCGTCTTGGCCGCCGAGGTGGAGTTGGCTGCCAAGTGATGGTTGATCGAGGCCACCACGTCGTCAGCGGTCAGGCTTTTGCCGTTATGGAAGGTCACGCCCTGGCGCAGCTTGAAGGTCCAGATGCGCGCGTCGGGCGTCGACTCGAAGCTTTCGGCCAATTCGGGGATGGCGCTGCCGTCCACCGCGATTTCCGTGAGGGTGTTGTACACCGCCGAAAAGCCGACGAAGGTGAAGGTGTCGACCCAGGATCCCGGGTCGCGGGAGTCGGTGGTGCTGCCGCCGGCCAGGCCCATGCGCAGCACTCCGCCCGGCTTGGGCGTGGCCTCCTCGGCAAAGGCCTGCAGCGGCAGGCCCATGGAAAACGCGGCGGCCACGGCACCGGCTACGGCGCTGTGCTTGAGGAAGTCCCGCCGGTGCATCGCTTGAGTCATTTTGTTGTTGTTTTCGCTCATGGTGTTGCTCCTCTAAAGGTTCACACAGGCATGCTTCAACTCGATCAAGGTCACGCCGTTGCGCTTGAAACCGTTACGCAAATCCGTCTGCAGCTCATCCAGGTTCTGTGGCTCGCTGACCGTGCAGCCGAACGCCCGCGCCAGGGCGGCGAAGTCCGGGTTGCGCGGCAGTACGCCGATGGGTTCGATGTCCAGGTTCAACATGTCGTCGCGAATCTGCCCCAGGGCGTCGTTGTTCCAGAGCAACACCACCAGCGGGCTGTCCAGTTCTTCCACGGCCGTGGCCAGTTCCTGGGCGGTGTAGAGAAAGCCGCCGTCGCCCACCAGCACCAGGCCGGGCCGTTGCGGTGCGCCGAACTTGGCGCCGATACCGGCCGGCAGGCCATAGCCCAGGGTGCCGTAGCCGGTGGGATGCAGCCAACTGCGGGTGGCGTTGCTGGGAAAGGCGTAGTTGCCGGTGTAAGCCAGTTGGGTCATGTCGCTGCTGATGAAGGCATTGGCCGGCAACTCGGCGGCCACGCGGTCGAGAATCGCCTGGTGAATGCGTTGCAACGGACCATGGCCGCTGCTGACTGCCTGGCGTAACGTCGCGACCGCAGCGGTGGCGGCATCCGCGTTGCGCGGCGTGGCTGGCAAGCGTTCCAGCAAAGCCAGCGTCGTTTGCTGGGCATCACCGTGCAACGCGACGGCGCAAGGATAGAAATCGTTGAACTTGCGCGGGTCGATATCCACCCGCAGCAGCTCGCCATTAATCGGCAGGCGTTCACGCCAGAAGTCGGTATCGGCCATTTCGGTGCCGATGGCCAACACCACATCCGCCTCGGCGATGAGCTGCCAGCCGGGCTCGACACACAGGGTCGAACCGGCATTCAGCGGATGCTCCACCGGCAACAATCCCTTGCCGGCGACACTGCTGAAAAACGGCGCCGCCAACTGCGTACTCAAGCGCTGCAAGGCATCGGCCGCCAACAGTGCACCACCACCGGCAATGATCATCGGGCGCTTGGCCGCGGCCAGTTTTGCCACTGCCTGATCAAGGCTTTCAGCCGATGGCAAACCGCGTCCGGGACGGCGCACCACCTCATTGCTCCAGTCCCGTTTGATCGGCGCCGACAGTACATCCAGCGGCACCGAAATATGCACCGGGCGCGGTCGCTCACTGTCGAACACCGCGTAGGCCCGCGCGATCAACTCCGGCAAATCCTCGGCACTCAACGCCACCGCTGAAAACGCAGTGATGGGCGCGGTCATCGCCCGCTGGTCCTGGGTTTCATGCAGGCAGCCCCAGCCTTTGCCGAGGCTGGCGGTGTGGTTGACGCTGGAAATCACCAGCAGCGGAATCGAGTCGGCATACGCCTGGCCGATCGCCGTCGCGGCGTTGGTCACCCCCGGCCCGGTGATGATGAAACACACCCCCGGCTTGCCGCTGACCCGCGCATAACCGTCGGCCATAAAGCCGGCGCCCTGCTCGTGGCGGGTCAGCACATGCCGAATACCGCTGCCCGGCAAGCCGCGATACAGCTCCAGCGTGTGCACGCCGGGAATCCCGAACACCGTGTCGACACCATAGTTGGCCAGCAATCGCACCAGGGCCTGGCCGCCCGTCAAGGTTTTGCTTTGCATTGTCATCTCCTTCACGCCTGGGCGAGACGGATCAATGCATCGACCGCCGTGGCGCCCCGGGCATTGACCAGCAATGGGTTTACATCGAGTTCCAGCAACTGCCCGGCGTTGGCGCAGGCGTAGTCGGCCACCGCACGAATCGCCGCCACCAGGGCTTCCATGTCGGCCACTTCGCGTCCGCGAAAGCCTTGCAGCAATGCGGCGCTGCGCAGGCCGAGCAAGGCGTTGCGGATTGCGTCGTCGGTGGTGGGCAGCAGCAGGCTGCGGCTGTCCTTGAGCAACTCCACGAGGATTCCACCAGCGCCGATCACCAGCGCCAGGCCGAAGTCGTTTTCGCGCTTGATGCCCACAATCAGCTCGGCCAGCGGCGGCGTAGCCATGGACTCCAGCAGCAGCTGATCGAACGGCACATCCGGCGCATAAGCGGCGATTTGCTCGCGCATATGAGCCAGGGCAGCAGTCAAGGCGAAGCCGTCCTGCAGGTTGAGCGCCACGGCGCCAGCTTCGGTTTTATGCGGCAAGTCGGCACTGACGGCCTTGAGTACCAGCGGGTAACCCAGCACTTTGGCATCGGCTATGGCCCGCTCGGGAGTGCTCAAGACACCGGCTGGCGTGGTCAGGCCGAAAGCCCGTAAAGCCTGCTTGGAATCCCACTCATCAAGCGACTGTCCGTGTTGTTCAAGCGCTTGCGGGCACAGCGGCACCAGTATCGACTCACCCCGCGCCAACAACGCCCGGCGATTGTTTTGATAGTCGGCAATCCGGCCCCAGGCCGCCAGCGCATCTTCCACGCCTTGCAACGCGGCAACGCCCTGGGCATGCAGACGCTCGCGAGCGTGGGCCGGCAGCAATTCGGGAAATGCAGAGGTGACAAAGCCAGTCTTGCCGTGGCGAGTCAGCGCACTGCAAAACAGCTCCAGCAGCAGGTCGCACTCCTTGCGCTCACCGGTAAATTCCGCCGGGTAGTCGAGCACCAGCATTGCCGCATCCGCTTCGGTGCGCAGTGCCGTGTCGAGCATCGTATTTAGCGCGTCGCTGTTGCCCCAGATGGCCGTGGTGAAATCCAGCGGGTTGACCAGGTTGGCGTAGCTGGGCAGCACCTGCGCCAACTCTTCACGCTGGCCTTCGTCGAGCTTCGGCAGGCTCAAATCGTTGCGCTCGGCGTAGTCGGCAATCAACCCGGCATCACCACCGGAACAGGCCAGGGCGATCAGGCTGTTGCCCGCCGGCAGATTACCGCAGGCCGCCGCCTTCAGGGTCTCGACAAAACTCACCGGCCCGCTGACCCGGATCACACCCAGGCGCGCGAACAGACTGTCGTACAGCGCATCGGAACCCGACAACGAACTGGTATGACTCAAAGCCAACTCGGCGCCGATCTGTGACACCCCGGTTTTCAGGGCGATGATCGGAATGCCTTTCTCCAGGGCCTTGTGGGCCGCACGGGCGAACCCCGGCACATTCTTCAAGCCTTCCAGGTGCAAGCCAATCGCTGTAACGCGCGGCTCGTCGAGCAGCACGTCCATCAACTCGGCAACCCCCAACTGCGCCTGGTTGCCCACCGACGCCATATAGGCCACCGGCAGCGAACGGTCGCTCATGGACAGGTTGTAGGCAAAGTTGCCGCTCTGGGTCAGCACCGCAACGCCCTTCTCGACCGGCTTGCCGCCATGGGCCACCGGCCACAACGCCGAGCTGTGCAGGTAATCCAGCAGGCCATAGCAATTGGGGCCCAGCAGTGCCATCTCGCCAGCGGCCTTGAGCAGTTGTTGCTGCAAGGCTTGGCCCTCGGCGCCGGTTTCGGCAAACCCGGAGGCGTAGCAGATGGCGCCACCGGTGCCAATGGCCGCCAGTTCGGCGACACAGGTCAGGGTCAGCTCGCGATTGGTAGCGATAAACACCGCATCCGGACCGCACGGCAAATCGGCCACGCGACGCACGCAGGGAACGCCATCGAGGCTGTCATGTTGCGGGTTGACCAGCCACATCTGGCCGGCAAAACCACCCTCGGCGCAGCGCTTGAGGGCACGGGCCATGCTGCGCCCACCGACGAATGCCAGGTGACGGGGCGCCAGCAGGCGCTTGAGATTGTCGCGAATAGCCTGGGACATAAGCGTTCTCCGACCCGATCAACGCAACAGTGGCCGCAACAGTTCGCGGGCAATAATGTGGCGCTGGATTTCCGAAGTGCCTTCCCAGATCCGCTCGATCCGCGCGTTGCGCCAGATGCGCTCCACCGGGCCTTCGTCCATCAAACCCATGCCGCCATAGATTTGCACTGCTTCATCGGCAACCTTGCCCAGTACTTCGCTGGCAAACAACTTGGCCATGCCGGCCTCGCCGTCGGTCATGGTGCCCTGGTCCATTTTCCAGGCGGTGTTCAGGGTCAGCAGTTCGGCCGCACGGATTTGCGTGGCCATGTCGGCGAGCTTGAACGAGATGCCTTGGTAGGTGCCGATGGGCTGGCCGAACTGCTTGCGGTCGGCCGCCCATTGCAGGGAAACGTCCAGCGCACGCTGGGCCTGGCCGACGCAGTTGGCAGCCACCATCACCCGGCCTGCGGTCAGCCAGGCATTGGCGACTTCCCAACCTTTGCCGACTTCGCCGAGGACTTTGGAGGCTGGTACGCGGCAGTCGTCGAAGAACATTTCATAAGTGTGGTAGCCGCGGTTGCTGACGCATTTTGGCCCCCGGCGAATGGTCATGCCCGGCGTGCCACGGTCCACCAGGAACGAGGTCACGGCATTGCGTTGGCGACCGTTGTGTTCGTAGGTGTCGGTAACGGCAAACACGATGGCGAAATCCGCGTGGCCGGCGTGGCTGATGAAGTGCTTGCTGCCATTGAGCACAAAGTCATCACCGCTGCGCACGGCGCGGGTCTTGATCGCATTGGCGTCGGAACCGGCACCCGGTTCGGTCAGGGCAAAGCAGTCGATCTTCTTGCCCTGCACGCACGGCAACAGGTACTCGCCAATCTGCGCGCCGGTGCAGGCCATGAGGATTTTCGACGGCCGGGCGACAAACACATGCAGCGCCCAGGAGACTTTCGACAACTCACGCTCGATCAACGCCTGTGACAGGTAATCCAGGCCGCCACCGCCGACGTCTTCCGGCATGTTGAAGGCATAGAAACCGGCAGCGATGGCCTTGTCACGAATCTGCGCGGCAAGCTCCGGCGAAACTTCATCGGCGCGGTCCACCGCCTCCTCGTGGGGCAACAACTCCTTGGCAACAAAACTGCGTACCGCGTCCACCAACATGTCTTGTTCTTGGCTGGGCTGGAAATTCATGGCGCTACCTGTCGATCGTTCGAGGGTGTTTTGAAGGGGAATCAGTTGCCGGAGAAGTTCGGTGGGCGCTTTTCCATCGAGGCGCGCAGGGCTTCAGCACCGTCGGCGCTGCGTCCACACAGCAAACCGGCGGTGAGTTCCGCCTGAAGCTGCTCGGGCAGGCTGCGCCCGGCGCCTTCGCGGATGAGGGTTTTGGTCTGGGCAAACGCAAAGGTCGGGCCGTTGGCCAGGCGCGTGGCCAGCTCGGCGACGTGGGTATGCAGTTGCTCGTCGGCAACGACTTCGCCCACCAGCCCGGCGGCCAGGGCGCGGTCGGCGCTCCACAATTCATCGAGGAACAGCAGGCGCTTGGCTTGCTCGCTGCCGATCAGGCGCGGCAGATGCCAGCTGGCGCCGGCGTCCGGCGAGTAGGCCATGCTGGTGTAGCCGGCCTTGAAGCGTGCCGATTGCGCGGCGACGCGCAGGTCGCAGCACAGGGTGAGGTCCATGCCCGCACCGACCGCCGTGCCGTTGATGGCGGCGAGGGTGGGTTTGTCGAGGGTGTGCAGGCGGGTCATCAGGGCGTGGGCGGTTTCGGTCCAGCCGTAGGTTTCGAGGGCGCCACGGGCTTCGGCATCGGCCCATTCGGCAAGGTCGGCACCGGCGCAGAAGCTGCGACCACTGCCGGTCAGTACCACCACGCGCACAGCCGGATCGCGGTTGAAACCGTCCAGCAAGGCGTGCAGGTGCTTGAGGGTCGGGATGTCCAGGGCATTGCGCTGGGGGCCGCGATTGAGGGTGATCCAGGCAACGCCTGCCTGCACCTGAGTGAGCACGGACGGATCTGTAGTCATGGAATCCTCGAATTATTTTAATTGGCTTGAGGGGTGCGACATGGGGCGATACTAAACGAGTGTTCAGTAAGGAGGCAATCGGGTAACTGCAAATATTTTTCGAGGGGAAAATGCCGGCCCGGACATTGCGTCCAGGCGGCGCGGAATCGTCAGTTCAGGGTTTGATCTGGAAGCGCTTGCGCCCGCCCGACTGCAAGCCATCGACCCAGGCTTCGCAGATCTGGATGCCCTGCTCCGGGGTGAAGGTGCCGGGATTGAGCCCCGATTCCAGCCACAAGCCGTCGAGCAAGGCGCTCAAGGCGATGGCCGCCAAATCGGCATCGAACTGCTTCCAGCCCTCCTCTCCGGCCATGTCCACCAAGGCCGTACGCATGATGGTGCGGTACTCGCCATAGGAGTGTTCGTGGGCCTGGTTGATCGCCGGGGCCGTCTTGACCGCCCCCCAGAACACCAGCCAGGCATCCAGCAGTTGCGGGTCGAGCAATTCGGGGGAGAACGAGCCGCGAAAGAACGCCGACAGCCGCTCCCGCGGACTGGGCGGCGCCTTGGCCATCGCATCCCGCAGCAGGTCCATCACCTGCCGGGTGATTGACCGATAGGCCTCGGCCACCAGCTCATCCTTGCCCGAGTAGTGATGACTGATCAGCCCCACCGACACCCCGGCCTCGGCGCTGATCTTGCGGATCGACGCGCCCTGGAAGCCGTCGCGCTTGAGGCAGGCCAACGTCGCCTGCACCAGATTGGCCTTGCGCAACTCCGGTTCCATGCGGGAGAAACGGGATTCCTGGGTCATGAGGCGGTGTCCTTGGGTTGAGTCGGCTGGACGACTCTACCTCACTCCCGGAACCCCGGCGACACCCGATCCAGTAACCGCAGCAATGCCGCCCATGCCAGTTGCATGGCGTCCGGGTCTGCCAGTTCGCCCTCTTCCAGTGGCCGGCCTGGCTCATTGAACTGCCGCTCGGTGTATTCACACACGTGCGCAGGCGGCAGGATCAGCTTGCCGCACGCCTGGGCGGCGATCTGGATATCGCAGGCCTTCTCCAGGTAATACATGCGCAGGAACGCCTGGCTGACCGTCTCCCCTACCGTCAACAAACCATGGTTGCGCAGCATCAACACCGGCTTGTCGCCGAGGTCGTGCACCAGTCGCTGTTGCTCGTCCATGTCCAGCGCCACGCCTTCGTAGTCGTGGTAGGCGACCTTGCCGTAGAACTCCATGGAAATCTGGTTCACCGGCAACAGCCCGCATTCCAGGGCCGCCACCGCACAGCCGGCGCGGGTATGGGTGTGCAGCACGCACTGCGCATCTTCGCGGGCGCCGTGAATCGCGCTGTGAATCACAAACCCCGCCGGGTTGACGCCATGGGCCGAAGCCTCGACCGCACGTCCGTCCAGGCCGATCTTCACCAGGCTGGAGGCGGTGATCTCCTCGAACATCAGCCCATAGGGGTTGATCAAAAAGTGATGCTCGGGCCCCGGGATACGCACCGAGATATGGGTGAAAATCAAATCGCTCATGCGAAAGTGCGCGATCAGCCGGTAGCAGGCGGCAAGCTCTTCGCGCAGCTGTCGTTCGGTGGCCCCAGGCATTTTTATTCTCCAGGCGGGTGGGTGATGTGGTTGACGCTAATCCAGTCACCAGTAAAAAAACAAGTTGATTTTTTACTGAGGCTGACCTCCTATAGAAAAATAATAACAACAGCGCCTGGAGTATCCGCACCATGTCGCCCCATGCCTTTCCGCATCTTTTTGAACCGCTGGTACTGCGCGGCAAACGCCTGAAAAATCGCATCATGTCCAGCGGGCACGACACCTCGATGCCCACCGACAACCAGGTCAACGAGCAGTTGATCGCCTACCACCGGGCACGCGCCGAAGGCGGCGTGGGGTTGATTGTGTTGCAAGTGGCCGGGGTGCACGACAGCGCCCGCTACACCTCCCATGTGCTGATGGCCACCGATGACAGCTGCATCGACGGCTATCGCCGACTGGCCGAAACCTGCCACGCCCACGGCACCGTGGTGCTGTCGCAGATTTTCCATCCGGGGCGGGAAATCATGGAGTCGGCCGACGGTTTGCTGGCGGTGGCTTACTCGGCTTCCGGGGTGCCCAACGAACGCTTCCGGGTGATGCCGCGCGCCCTTGACCAGACAATGATCGACGAGATCGTCGCCGGCTACGGCGCTGCGGCAAGGCGCCTGTATCAGGCCGGGATTGACGGTGTGGAAGTGGTCGCCAGCCATGGTTACCTGCCCGCGCAATTTCTCAACCCGCGGGTGAATCGCCGCACCGACGGCTACAACGGCGAGCTGGAACAACGCCTGCGTTTCCTGCGGGAAATCATCGCCACGGTGCGTGCCGAAACCGACGAGCACTTCATCATCGGCCTGCGCATTTCTGCCGATGAACGCGACCCCGAAGGCCTGACCGAAGAGGATTCCCTGGCCGCCGTGCAACAGCTGCAATCACACCTGGATTACGTGCACATCGTCGCCGGCACCTCGGCCTCCCTCGGCGGCGCGATCCATATCGTGCCGCCCATGGCCATTGCCCCGGCGTACCTGGCGGCAGAAGCGGCGACGTTCAAGACGCACCTGTCGATTCCGCTGTTCGTTACCGGGCGCATCAACCAGCCCCAGGAGGCCGAACTGATGCTGCAACGCGGCCAGGCCGATGTGTGCGGGATGACCCGCGCGCTGATCTGCGACCCGCGCATGCCGGCCAAGACCTCAAGCGGCCATGCCGAGGATGTACGGGCGTGCATCGCCTGCAATCAGGCGTGCATCGGCCACTTCCACAAAGGCCTGCCGATCTCCTGCATCCAGCATCCCGAGACCGGCCGCGAATTGCAGTTTGGCCAACTGCAACCGGCACTGCGACGCCAGCGGATCATGGTCGCCGGTGGCGGCCCGGCAGGGATGAAAGCGGCAGCGGTGGCGGCGCAGCGCGGACATGAGGTGGCCTTGTATGAAGCCAGTGCCCAATTGGGCGGCCAGGTGCTTCTGGCGCAGTTACTGCCCCGACGCAGCGAGTTCGGCGGCGCCAGTACCAACCTGCAGCGCGAGATGGAACTGGCCGGGGTCCGCGTGGTGCGCAACACCCGCGTCGACCGCGCATTGGTGGAACGCGAACAACCTGACAGGGTGATCATCGCCACCGGCGCCGAGCCCTACTGGCCGGCCTTCGAACGCGGCGGCGAGCTACAGGTGGTGGATGCCTGGCAAGTGCTGCGCGATGAGGTGCAACTGGGCCGTTCGGTGGTCGTGGTGGACTGGCGTTGCGACTGGATCGGCCCGGGCATTGCCGAGCGCCTCACCCGTGCCGGCCATCAGGTGCAACTGGCGGTGAACGGTACCCATTGCGGGGAAAACCTGCCGTTGTACGTGCGTGACCAACTGGCCGGCGAACTGCATCGGCTGGGCATTCCGATCATCCCTTACGCCCGTTTGTACGGCTGCGACGACACTACCGTCTACCTGCAACACACCGCCAGCGGCGAGCCGATGCTGCTGGAAAATATCGACACCCTGGTGTTGTGCCAGGGCCACCAGCCGGTGGACACTCTGGGCGCAGAACTGGAAGGCCTTGTGGCGTTCACGCGGATCGGCGATTGCCTGGCGCCGCGTACCGCCGAAGAGGCGATTTATGAAGGATTGAAAGTAGCGTGGGACATTTGAACGACCAACCGCCACAGCTGTTTCTCGGCACCCGCATCCGCGGCTTGCGCAAGGCCCGGGGCATGACGCTTACCGAATTGGCGCAGATGAGCGAATTGACGGCCGGTTATATCAGCCAACTGGAACGCAACCTCGCCTACCCGTCGATCCCGGCCTTGTTCAACATCGCCCGCAGCCTGGGGGTGACGATCCAGTGGTTTTTTGCCAGTGAGACCACGCCGGCAGCGGAGGATGAAGGTTTTGTGGTGCGCAGGAACAATCGCCAGAGCATTCACTATGAGGACGGGATCGTCGACCAGTTGCTGACGCCCCTGCCCAATCATCAATTGGAGATGCTGCACTCGCGCTTTCCACCGGGCACCTATAGCCAGCAGAGCTATAGCCATGAGGGTGAAGAGGCGGGTTATGTGTTGAGCGGAACGTTTGAGTTATGGGTGGGCGAGCGGCATTTTCAGCTGGCTGAAGGCGACAGTTTCAGCTTCCCCAGCAGTGAGCCCCATCGCTATGGCAACCCCGGAAAGGTGGATGCGGTGGTGATCTGGGTGATTACGCCGCCGACGTTTTAGACCGTTGGGGCAACTAAGGACGTTTCCTACGATACGCGGGGAGTTCTGGATGGGGGCCATCAGTAGTCGGTAAAAACGGCTCTTGCTATAAAACCGACTACTTTTTTATGAGGGTGCCGGTCATGTTTGAGTCGTTTGCGTGGTTCAAGAAACCCACTGAGGAAGATCTGGAAAATATCAGGGCTATCAAGCGGTACAAAACCATGAGGATAGTGGGTGAGTGGGGTATTTCTGTCGACCCGGCGGAAATCGCCAACTCACCCGAGTTCAAGGAACACAAGCGCAAGATACGTGAACTGATATTCAAATAACCCATGGGGCTACTACTGATACTGCCGTTACTGGTGAGTGGCTATTTGGTGTGTTTGAAACACCCCGGCCATTACTGCCGCCTCCACCGCTTTGAGGGCCAGTTACTCTATCTACAGGTCGCAAGATTAGGCTGGACCTGCCTCGTACTGTCGTTCGTACTGACCACTTTGATTCTTTGCCTGTCCAAACAGCCGCTGCAACTGGCTGGCCAGACAATCCCCATTGATTACAGTGCTTATCTGGGCAAGCTGCTGATAGAGCTGGATATTGCCACCGAGAGAAATCATGGCCTCTGGGTATTTTTGCTCCAGGTCGGCCTGACAGCCATGATCATTCCCTACTGCTGGGCGCGATTATTTGTGCGTTGGCGTCGACGAAGACTGCAACTTGCTTCAGAGGAGGAACTGAACCAGCAATTGATGCTCGAGCTTCTAACGGGGCGCCCCCTCAGGACCCTACTCAGGGAATCCATTGCGCGCGGCTCTCAATGCATGTTCACGCTGAACGATCGGAATGTTTATGTGGGCGTTGTTTCATCCATCTGCGAGCCGAATGAGTCCGAAGGTATAGATCACGCCTTCAGTCTGATTCCGACCTGCAGCGGCTATCGCGACAAGGACACCTTGGAAATCATCCTCGATACTGAATACCCGGATGCGTCAGACGCTATTTCCATCATGCTGCTCCAGGAAGCGGTGGTATCAGCCACCCGCTTTGACCCTGCGACGTGGATGTCTTTCCAATCCCGCATACGGGCGAAACCCCAGCCTATCCGGAGCTATCGTCGTGAGTCGGCACGCAGGAAAAAGACGCCAGGTGCCTGCGCCTGAGGTCCTCCCGCCAAACAGTAAACCTTCCAGCCATTCCCACATCTACCCGCCGGTTTCAGTGCACACAAAAACGCAACACTGAACTGCACCGATTGTGATGGCCGCGTCACACCGGGGTTTATATAGTCGTTCCTACTGCAACCCGCCATGAGCCAGCCGGCCCATCACAAGGAAGCGTTCGATGACTGACCTGCATACCCTTACGGCCGCCGAACTGTTGGCGCAATTTGCCAGCCGGCAACTCGCGCCCATCGACTACTACGACCAGCTCCTGGCCCACATCGACCGCTGGGAGCCGCAGATCAACGCGCTCTATGCCTTCGACCCGCAACAGGTGCGTCAGCAGGCCCAGGCCTCCACCGAACGCTGGAACAAGGGCCAACCCAACGGCGCCCTTGATGGCGTACCGGTGACTCTCAAGGAATTGATCGCCACCGAAGGCGTGCCCATTCCCCTCGGCAGCGCGGCTACCCGCCTGACCCCGGCCCTCAGGGACGCACCGCCCGCAGCCCGCATGCGTGAAGCGGGCGCGATAATCCTGGCCAAGACCACCAACCCGGACTTCGGCATGCTGTCTTCCGGCCTGTCGAGCTTCCACGGCATCACCCGCAACCCGTGGAACACCGCCAACAACACCGGCGGTTCCAGCTCCGGTGCCGCCGCAGCGGCCGCCGCCGGTTACGGCCCGCTGCACGTGGGCACCGACATCGGTGGCTCGGTGCGCCTGCCCGCCGCCTGGTGCGGCCTGGTGGGATTCAAGCCGACCCTGGGGCGCATCCCCATCGACCCGTACTACACCGGCCGCGCCGCCGGGCCCATGACCCGCACCGTCGATGATTGCGTGCTGTTGATGCAACACCTGGCCCGCCCCGATGCCCGCGATGCCACCAGCCTTCCGCCGCTCACCACCCAGTGGAGTAACCAGCCGCTGTCGGTCAGGGGCCTGCGCGTCGGCCTGATGCTTGAACCCGGCGCAGGCATGCAGCCTGAAGGCTTCGTCTGTGAAGCCGTGGAGCAAGCCGCGCGGCTGTTCGAAGCCCACGGCGCCAAGGTCACGCTGATCCCGCCAATCATGGACCGCGCACAACTCGATGGCCTCGACCATTTCTGGCGCGCCCGCCAGTGGGGCGATTTGTCGGCCCTGAGCAGCGAGCAGTTCGACAAGGTCTTGCCGTACATCCGCGACTGGGCCGCGCCGGGCGCCGAGATCAGCGGCGTACAAGCCGTAAAGGGTTTCAACCAGACCTTTGAAATGCGCCGCCGCGCCGCGCAGGTGTTCACCGAACTCGACCTGGTGCTGTCCCCCACCAACCAGGTCAATGCGTTCCCGGCCGAGTGGCCATCACCGAGCAACAACCCGCAACTGCCGTTCGAACACATCGTGTTCACGGTGCCGTGGAACATGGGCGAGCAACCGGCGTTGTCGATCAACTGCGGTTTCGCCGCCGATGGCATGCCCATCGGCCTGCAGATGATCGCCCCGCGTTTTGCCGATCAATGGCTGCTGCAAATCGCTAAAACCTACGAGAGCTGGCGTGGCGCAATCCACCACTGGCCGAATCCTTCCTGACTTTTGACGCTGTAAGAACTGCCCACCCACACGCCAGCTCCGGGCCCTCTTGGCCTGGAGCTCGGACGACCTATAACTAAAATCGAGGGGCTGGTATGCACACTGAGCAATTGACACGATCCGATCCTGATCACGCACCCGAAACACCGTCCCCGGACGCCGGCAAAAAGAGCATCTTCGCCGTGGTCCTGGGCAACGCCGTGGAGTTTTTCGACTTTGGTGTGTACGCAACCTTTGCGGTGATGATCGGCCACACGTTCTTCCCGTCCGACAGCGCTTTCGTCAGCCTGATGCTGTCGGTCACGGCGTTCGGTATCGGCTTTATCGTCCGGCCCCTGGGCGCAGTACTGATCGGCGCCTACGCCGACCGCGTCGGGCGCAAACCGGCGATGCTGTTGACCCTGGTGATGATGGCCGTGGGCACCGGCAGCATCGCGATATTGCCCGGTTACGAGACCATCGGTATCGCGGCGCCGATCCTGCTGGTGCTCACCCGCATGATCCAGGGCCTGGCCTGGGGCGGTGAAGCCGGCCCCGCCACCACCTACATCCTCGAAGCGGCGCCACCCCACAAACGCGGGACCTACGCCTGCTGGCAAGTAGTCGCCCAGGGCGTCGCAGCCATGGTGGCCGGGCTGGTAGGGTTCACCCTGACCAAGGTCATGTCCCCGGAAGACCTCAACAGCTGGGGCTGGCGCGTGCCGTTCGTGTTCGGCCTGCTGGTGTTGCCGATCGGCATCTACATCCGCCGCAACCTCGCCGAAACCTTCCACGGCCACGGCGAGCAGACCAGCACCGGCGACCTGGTGCGAGAAGTCTGCGGCAAGCACCGGCGCGCACTGGTGCTGGGGTTGCTGATCCTTTCCGGCAGCACCATCACCCAGTACTTCCTCAACTACATGACCACCTTCGCCCTCACCGAACTGAAGCTGCCCACCAGCATCTCGATGCTCTCGACCCTGGTGGCCGGCGCAGCGATGGCCGTGTGCGCGGTGGCCGGCGGCATGCTCTGCGACCGCTTCGGGCGCCGTACGATCCTGATGACACCGCGGGTGGTGTTGCTGTTGATTTTGTTCCCGGCCCTGCAACTGATGACCGAGCACCCAAGCCCGGCGACCTTCCTGTTGACCCTGGCGGTACTCTCGGGCCTGCACGGCATGAGTGGCGCGGCGCTGATCGTGTTGCTGGTGGAAAGCTTCCCGAAATCCGTGCGCTCCACCGGTTTCTCCATCGTCTACGCCTTCGGTGTGGCAGCGTTCGGCGGCACCGCGCAGATCATCATCACCTGGTTGATCGGCACCACCGGCGACCCGATGTCGCCGGTCTGGTACCTGCTGATCGCCAACCTGGTGTGCCTCACCGCCGCCTGGTTCGCCAAGGAAACCCGTCCGCCGCTGCCCGGCAGCCCGGCCCGCGAAACCCGGCTCACAGAAGCTTCGGTTCGCTGAATACCTTTTCCCACTGTCCCGCGTCTTTTCGCCACCGACCGGCAGCACCTGAGGGCCTGCCGGGACGGTCGCCTTACGTCTGATTTGTATGGGGATTTACCATGTATCCACGTCTTTTACTGGCCGTCACCCTGGCGTCCAGCACCCAGGCTTTCGCCCAGGAAAACGCCCAGGCCAGCGCACCGGGCTTCCTCGAAGGCAGCACCCTGGACCTGAACCTGCGTCACTACTATTCCAACCAGCACACCCAACGCACCACCCACTTGAGCATCAAGAAAGCCGGCGGCGTCGAGCCCACGCGTGTACGGGAAACCTGGGTGCAGACCAGCATGCTCAAGTACAGCTCCGGCTACACCCAGGGCCTGATTGGCGTGGGCGTGGATGCGGGGATCTTCAGCGCGGTCAACCTGGAGCGCGGGCACGGCAAGGTGGCCAATGGCGGCGACCGGGTGCTGGTGGACGGCGACGGCGATGCGATTCCCACCTGGAGCCGCCTGGGGGTGGGCGACGTGCGTTTTCGCCTGTCGAGCACCGAGATCAAGGCAGGTCGGCTGATGACCGACAATCCGATCCTGCGTTACAAGGACAACCGCGCCCTGCCCTCCAGCTTCCAGGGCGTGGGCTTGTTCAGCAACGAATTCGACTGGCTGTCGGTGCAGGGCGGCAGCTTCGAGCGGGCGATTCCACGCACCGGCACCGGCGCCGAAAAGCTCACCACCACCTTCGGCAACCGCGCCTACAGCGGCGCACGCATCAGCTACCTGGGAGCCACGGTAAAACCGGGTTACGGGCTGGAAGCCAGCGTCTACGCGTCGCGTTTCGAAGACATGTGGGACCAGACCTACGTCGGCCTGACCCACCGCATCGGTGACAAGAGCGACATCGCCTTGAAGACCGCCTTCAACTACTACCACACCAGCGACTCGGGCGACAAAAACCTCGGCTACATCGACAATAACGCCGCCAGCCTGGCCTTCACCGCCACGCACCTGGCCCACAGCCTGACCCTGGCCTGGCAGCAGGTATTTGGCAACGAATACTTCGACTACGTGTGGGAGTCCACCGGCAACTACATGGCCAACTCGCTGTACTCGGACTACAACGGCCCCAACGAAAAGTCCTGGCAGTTGCGCTACGACCTGGACTTCGCCGCCTACGGTGTGCCCGGCCTCACCGCCAGCCTGTGGCACGCCAAGGGTTGGGACATCGACGGCACCCATTACGATGGCGACCGCAACGGCCACAACACCGGCTACAACGTGCGCAGCCTGGATGGCGCCAAGCACAACGAAAACGGCTTGATGCTGGCCTATGTGATTCAGTCCGGAACACTCAAGAACACCGTACTGCGCACCATCGTCTACAACCATCGCGCCAGCGGCGGGCAGATTGACGGCAGCTACGATGAGTTCCGCCTCGTCGCCAATGTGCCGATCAACATCTTCTGAGGCTCAGGCTCAGTTCAGCGAACAACGTTGCATCGCCCCCGCCAGCATTTCCTGGCACTTGAGCACCGCCACCGAGCGGGGGCGGTTGCGGTACACGCAGAGGTCGATGCGGATGCGGCCGAGGTCTTCATCGGCGATCGGCACGGCGACCAGGCCGTCGCCCAGGTCCCGCACGTCTGCCTCGACCTGGGGCAAAATCAGCACCGCTGCCCGTTGCCGGGCCAGGCTCTTCTGCACTTCCAGGGAGCTGGTGGTGAACACCGGTTCGAGGGTGACGCCGCGTTTTTTTGCCGCCACTTCCAGGGCCTGGCGCACGCCGTAGGCCGAGTCGGGAATCGCCAGGGGCTGGCCTTGCAGTTCGCTCAATTCGATGCTGTCGCGCTGGGCGAAGGGGTGTTCGGCGCTGACCAGCACCCGGTGCCATAACTGGCAGTGGGCGGTGACTTCGACGTCGGCGCGCTCTTGCAGGTAGAACGCCAGGCCCAGGTCCGCCTCGCCGCTGCACAGGGCGTCGAGGGTGGCCGAGGCGCTGGCGATCACGATGTTGAAGGTGACCTTGGGGTGGGCGCGGTAGAAGGTGGCGAGCACCGGGGCGAGCACGGTGGAAACGATACTTTCTGACACATGGATGCTGATGTTACCGGCCACCTGGCTTTGGCGGCTGGCGATGACTTCGCGTACCTGGTCGAGGCCGCGCAGGGTTGAGGTGACTTGTTCGGCCAGGCATTCGCCCTCGGCGGTGAGGCGGATGCCGCGGGGGCCGCGCTCAATCAGGGCGGCGCCGAAGAAGTGTTCCAGGTGTTCGATCTGGCGGCTGACGGCGGTGGGGGTGACGTAAAGACGTTCGGCGGCCTTACGCAGGGAGGCGCAGCGGGCGACCTCGTGGAAATATCGCAAGGCGCGTAGTTGCATGGGGGGTGCTCCTTTTTTGGGGGGTTGGATTGGGGGGACGCAATTACTGCGCCATGCGGGTGTACATATCCGTTTCTTCGGTCACGGCGTCCTGCCGGTTTACCCGCTCTGCACTACCCGCGTTCGCTCAGATCAAGATCAAAAGCAGATCTGCTTTTCTGTGGGAGCTGGCTTGCCTGCGATGCAGACAACTCGGTGCATCAGGTACACC
>NZ_JACARZ010000108.1:0-10240 GCF_013386315.1 Pseudomonas sp. P7779
ACACAAAACGAATGTGGGAGCGGGATTGCTCGAGAATGCGGTGGATCAGTCGCCAAATGCATTGACTGACACACCGCATTCGCGAGCAAGCCCGCTCCCACAGTTGAGATGAGGACATCCTGATGAACCGAATCGCGCTTGTAACCGGCGCCTCCCGTGGCCTCGGCGAATGCATCGCCCGGCGCCTGCACGCCGCAGGCTACCGCGTGGGCCTGGCGGATGTGCACCTGGACGGCGTGCAGCGCCTGGCCTCTGAACTCGACAACCGCGGCGAAACCGCCGTCGCCATCGAGCTGGATGTGCGCAACAAGGCCGATTTTATTCGCGCCCGGGACCTGCTCAGCGAGCGCTGGGGCGGCACCGATATCCTGGTGAACAACGCCGGAGTGTCGAAAGTTGCGGCGCTGATGGACATCACACCCGAGGAATTCGACGAATCGATGGCGATCAACCTGCGGGGCACGTTCGTGGCCTGCCAGGTGTTTGGTGCGCATTTCGCCGAACGAGGGTTCGGGCGCATCGTCAATATCGCCTCCCTCGCCGGGCAAAACGGCGGCACTGCCACTGGCGCGCATTACGCCGCGGCCAAGGGCGGCGTGGCTACGCTGACCAAGGTCTTCGCCCGTGAACTGGCGCCCCGGGGCGTGACGGTCAACAGCATTTCGCCAGGCCCGCTTGATTTGCCGGTGGTGCGCGAAACCGTGGCGCCGGAGCGCCTGGAGCAGATCCTCAAGATTATCCCGACGGGCACCCTCGGCGACCCGCACACCATCGCCGACACCGTGCTGCTGTTGATCGCCGACCACGCCGCCTCGATCACGGGCGCGTGCTGGGACATCAACGGCGGGCTGTTCATGCGCTAGTCATCGCCGAAGAGAGTGGGCCTGCTGCGCAGTCCAGCGGGAGCAAGCTCCCTCGCCACAGGTTAGCGTTCAACCGAAACAACAGGATTCAGGTGCTGCAATGATGAAGGTGAAGATCGAACGCATCGTCGATGAAGCGCTGGATATCCGTTCCTTTCGCCTCGTGCGCAGTGACGGCCAGCCCCTCGACAGTTATGAGCCCGGGGCCCATGTGGACCTCACCGGGCCAACCGGCGTCACCCGCCAGTATTCGCTGTGCAGCCCGCCCCACGATGGCCGCGCGTACCTGGTGGCGGTGAAGAAAGAGGCGCAATCCCGTGGCGGCTCCCTGGCCCTGCATGAGCAGGTGCAGGAGGGCATGGAGCTGGAGATGGGCGCGCCGCGCAACCTGTTCCGCCTCGACCCGGAGGCGCCGGCCCATGCGCTGTTTGCCGCCGGTATCGGGGTGACGCCGCTGTTGAGCATGGCCTATCGACTGGCCGACAGCGGCCAGCCGTGGCGCCTGCACTATTTTGCACGTTCGGCGCAGTACGCGGCGTTTACCCAGCTGTTGGCCGATACATTCGGCGAGCATGTGCAGTTTCACTATGGCGTCGAGCCGGGCGCGCTGGATGCGGCCTTGAGTACCTGCCTGGAGCAGGCGGGCGCGGCTGCCCACGTCTACACCTGCGGCCCCGCGCCGTTCATGCACAAGGTGGTGGAAGTGGCGGCCCGCAGCCGTCCCGAGGAAGCGATCCACCTGGAGCACTTCCAGGCCGACCCAGCGGTGAATGTCGGGCCCAGCGGTGGTTTCGAGGTGGAGCTGGTCAGCTCCGGCGTGGTGCTGCAAGTACCGGCGAATACCAGCCTGGTGGACGTATTGCAGGCCCACGGTTGCGACATCGACACCGAGTGCCGCGAAGGCATCTGCGGCACCTGCATTGTCGAGGTGCTGGAAGGCGTGCCCGAGCACCGTGATAATTGCCTGTCGACCAAGGAGAAGGCCGCCAACCGGCAGATTTGTGCGTGTGTTTCCCGGGCGGTATCCGCTCGTCTGGTATTGGATATTTGATCGGCGCTACCCGTAAGATTGCTGGGACCAAAAAAATAAAAAATGTGAGGCCTTGCGGTCATGATGAGTTCAACGGTGCAACGTAACGAATCGTTCGAGCGTTGGTTACAGCAGGTTAACCAGGCCTGTGGACGCTTCGATGCCAGGGCCCTGGGCGCGGGGTTTTATGGGGAATTGAGCGAGTTTCGCAGCGGCGCGATCAAGCTCAGCGTGGTCGATATGGCCCAGGTGCATCTGTATCGCAGCAGCAAGGAAGTCAGTACGGGCAATGAAGGGCACTACTACGCGGTGTTCCAGTTGCAGGGCAGCGCACAGCTGGAACAGGGCGACAACCGTGCGCAACTGGGCTGCGGTGACATCGCCCTGATCGACGCCTGCCGCCCCAGTGACATGACCTACCACGACAACTCCCGGCAATTGTCGCTGATCCTGCCGCGCCAGGTGGTGGAGCGCGGTTCGCACTTCACGGCGGTCAACTGCGCGACGCGGATCTCGGCGCGCACGCCGTTGGCGCTGATGGCCAGCCAGATGGTGCTCGACACCCGCCAGCAAAACGACCTGGGCATGCAGGAAAGCGAAGCCGTGCTGGATGCATTGGTCAGCCTGCTGCTGCCGGGGATCAGCGCCCGGGACAACGGTGTGGACACCCAGGAACGGCAGTTTCGCAAGACCATCGCCTACATCGATGCGCACATCGGCGCCGAAGAACTCTGCCCCGAGCTGATCGCCCGGGAAGTCGGAGTGTCGGTGCGCGGGCTGTACCGGATGTTTTCCAAGCGCGGGCTGGTGGTGGCGCAGTACATCAAGCACCGACGCCTGGATTTCTGCGCCGAAACCCTGCGCCATTCGCCGGCGGAGCAGAAGCTGTCGGCGCTGTGTTATGCCTGGGGCTTCTCCGACTCCAGCTACTTCTCATCGGCGTTCAAGTCGCGCTTCGGCGTGTCACCGGGCGAGTACCGCAAGCGCTATAGCCATCATTGATGCGTGCCGCTCCCGAACCTGGAATGCATTTTCCTGTGGGAGCCGGGCTTGCCCGCGATGCAGGCCACTCGGTCTGACAGGTACACCGCAGCGATCCCTTCGCAGCCTCGCTGAAGCTCGACAGCTCCCACATTGGAATGAGGTCAACTGTGGGAGCTGGCTTGCCTGCGATGCAGGCCACTCGGTCTGACAGGTACACCGCCGCGACCCCATCGCAGCCTCGCCAAGGCTCGACAGCTCCCACATTCAATCATCGCGCCCTAGGGATACAGCACCTCGCGGACCAGCATGGCGATGCTGGTCACGCCCATCTTTTCCTTGATCTTGGTGCGGTGCACGTCAACGGTCTTCACGCTGATGTTCAGCTCGCGGGCAATCACCTTGCTCGCCTTGCCGTCCACCACCAGCATCAACACTTCTCGCTCCCGACTCGTCAGCAGCGCCAGCTTGCCTTGCAGGTGCTCGCGCTGTTCCTGGTCGGCCTGGGCCTGTACAGCGGTCTTCAGCGCGGCCTGGATGCGGTCGATCATCTGTTGCGGGTTGTAGGGCTTCTCGACGAAATCCAGCGCGCCGTTTTTCATTGCGGTGACCGACATCGGTATGTCGCCGTGGGCCGACACGAAGATGGTCGGCAAGGTGCTGCCGCGCCGGTTGAGGATCTCCTGCAACTGGAAGCCGCTGGTCTGCGGCATGCGCACGTCCAGCACCAGGCAGGCGGGCTGGCGCGGGTCGTAGTGCGCAAGGAACTCTTCGGCCCCGGCGAAACATTGGGCCTTTACGCTGACCGACTCCAGCAGCCAGGCCAGCGAGGTACGCAGGTCTTTGTCGTCATCAACGATGTAAACAATCGGTGTGCGAATTTCCATCAGGGACTGCCACGAGAATTTCTAATTATTGTTTTCGCACGCGGGCACGCTGCGGCGGACATTGGCTCATCTGTGGAGCCTTGCCAGCAGAATACCCAGTGTGAACGGCCCTGACGATAAAGAAACCACCTAGTCGGCATGGGGATCGTCTGAATGGTCGCGCCGCACGGGGCATCTTAGTCTTGTGGCATCACCCACGGACCGTAAAGGGGCACCGACATGGCCGACCTGAGCCAGCAGCAAATCGACTTTCGCAACGCCATGGCGCAACTGCCGGCCGCGGTGAACATCATCACCACCAACGGGCCGGGCGGGCGTTGCGGGATCACGGCGAGTGCGGTGTGCTCGGTGACGGATTCGCCCCCCACGGTGTTGGTGTGCGTGAACCGCGGGAGTGCGACCCATGATGTGTTCCGTACCAATGGGCAGCTGTGCGTGAACGTGCTGTGCGGGGAGCAGGAAGAGCTGGCGCGGCACTTTGCCGGGATGACCCAGGTGCCCATGGCGGAGCGGTTTGCCTGGGACCTGTGGGACGGAGGCGAGGCGGGGGTGCCGGTGCTGCGGGATGCGCTGGTGCAACTGGAAGGGCGTATCAGTGAGTGCAAGGAGGTAGGGTCGCATTCGGTGATGTTCGTGGAGTTGTCGCGGGTTGGGGTGCGGGGGCAGGGCGACAGCCTGGTGTACTTCAACCGGCTGTTTCACCGGATTGAGCATGCTGGCGCCCATTGCTGAAGATGCAGGGGATCAAATGTGGGAGCGGGCTTGCTCGCGAAGGCGGTGTATCAGAAACCTATTCAGTGGCTGACACTCTGTCTTCGCGAGCAAGCCCGCTCCCACATGGGGCCTGCGGGGCAGTTGTTGGTCAGATGCGAAAGCTGCCCACCAGCTGATTCAAGCGTTCCGCTTCACGCTCAAGCTCGGTACAGGCTTGCAGCGTCGACTGCAGGTTTTCCACCCCGGCCTGGTTCAGCATATTGATCTCGGTAATGTCCACATTCAGCGCTTCCACCACCGACGTCTGTTCCTCGGTCGCCGCCGCCACCGACTGGTTGACGTTATCAATCTCGCCAATCCTCTGCGTCACGCTGGCCAGCCGCGTACCCGCCAGGTTGGCGATGCTCACGCTTTCCTCGCTGTGCTGCTGGCTCTCGGTCATGGTGCTGACGGATTCCCGTGCGCCCACCTGCAGCTCTTCGATCATCTGCTGAATCTCCAGCGCCGACTCCTGGGTGCGATAGGCCAGGCTGCGCACCTCATCGGCCACCACCGCAAACCCGCGCCCGGCCTCACCGGCCCGGGCCGCTTCAATGGCGGCGTTCAGCGCCAGCAGATTGGTCTGCTGGGAGATGCCCTTGATCACCTCCAGGATTTGCCCGATGTTCACCGTCTTGTGATTCAGCGCATCGATGTGCACGCACGAGGCGCTGATCTTGCCCGACAGTTCATTCATCACGGCAATCGTGCGCTCCACCACCTGGCGCCCGTCCTCAGCCTGTTGCCGGGCGCCGGAGGCTTGCTGCGAAGCATCGGAGGCATTACGGGCGATTTCCTGGGCGGCGGCGCCCAGTTCGTTGATCGCCGCCGCGACACTGTTGGTGCGGGTCGCCTGTTCATCGAAGTTGTTCAGCGAGGAATTCGAGGCCAGCAGCACCCGCTTGACCACCTGGTTAACCCCGAACCCCGCTGAAGACACTTCGCGGATCGACTGGTGGATACGTTCAACAAAACGGTTGAAGGCGCTGGCCAACTGGCCGATCTCGTCCCGGGATTGCACCTCCAGCCGCCGCGTCAGGTCGCCTTCGCCACGGGAAATGTCCTCCATCACCCGGGTCAGGGTTTGCAGCGGCCGAGTGATGCGCAGCGCGGCGTACCAGATCAACAGCAGGCCGAGCAGGGCCGAGCCGCCACCCAGCAGCAGTTCCAGGGCGGTGCTTTTCACCCCTTGGGCATCGAGTTGCTGTTGCAGCGCAGTGACCGGCGCCAGCAGCACCGACTGCGGCACGCCCACCAGAACGCCCCACGGTGCGGCACCGGCAATCGGTGCCAGCGGTTCGAGTAGCTTGATTTGCTGTTGATCGACAAAGGTTTGCGGTTGCCCCTGGCGCAACGCGTCCAGTACCTGGGCGCCATCGTGCATGACTTCGCTGATCGGCTGCCCGAGGCGGCTGGCGTCCTCGCTGTAGGCGGAAATCACGCCTTTGGGGCTGACGATGCTGACTTGCCCGTGGCCGTCGAACAGTTGCCCGGCGCTGGTTTGGCTGGCCTGTTGCAAGGCCGCCAGGTTGATGTCCAGGCCAATCACCGCGATCACCTTGCCGTGCTCCATCAGCGGGAACGCAATGCTGGTCACCAGCTTGCGGCTGCCGGAAGCCTCGTCGAAATACGGCTCCAGCACACAGGCCCTGGCGGTGTCGCGGGCGCAGGTGTAGAAGGCGTTGTACGGCGCGCCGCTGGGGCCGGGCGAGGTATTGGCCAGCAGCGCTTCGTCGCCGACTACCGCTGTCAGTTCACCCGGGGTGGCCTGCACCCAGTATTGGGCGAAGCGCCCGGCCTCGTTGCTGCCGACGGCGGCCTGGTCGACGAAGTGGGCATCGTCACCGTCCAGGGCATTGGCTTCGAAAATGACGTAAATCCCGAGCAGGTCGGGCTTGTCGACCAGGGCCTGGCGCAGCTGGGTATTCAGCTCCTGGCGCAACTCTGGGCGGGTCAGTTTGCCCTGTTGTTGCAGTTGCCGCAGGTACAGCACATAACGCGACAAGCCCTGGCCGTATTCATGGGTTTGCATGAAGGTGCGTTGCACCTGCATGGCCTGAACTTGCCCCAGGGCCTGCATGTGTTCCTTGGCGGCGGCAGCGAGCATGTCGCTGCTGGCCTGGGCCACGTGCTGGCTGCTCTGGTGGGTCTGGTACAGCGACAGGCTCATCAGCAGGCCGACCACCAATAACAGGCAGAGGCCGGCGAGCAGGGCGATCTTGCTCTGGAACGTGAGGAGTTTCGTGTGCATTGCGAAGGCCTTGGCCAGGCGGGGCGATGGCGGCGCCACCGCCCCGGCCGGGCTTAGAAGTTAGTGGCGAACACCACTTGGCTGTAGAGGTTTTTATCGTGATTACCCAGCTGCGTGCCGCCTTGCTCGGCGCTCTTGTCCGGCTGGTACAGGCCGATCAGCGGCATCACCGTCAGGTGGTCGTTGACGTGCCATTCGGCGTACAGGTCCAGCTCGTGGCCGTCGTTGTTGCCGAGGTTGCGGTCGATGGTCTTGAAGTCGAACAACACCGCGCCGACGTTGAGGTTCTGCAGGGGCGAAACCTTGAACGTGACGTTCTGGATGCGTGAGTTGTTGTTGAACGGCCCGGCGTAGTTGCCCGCCACTTCACCCTGGAACCAGGTGCCGTAGCCACGGCTGAAACCGTAGAACAGCGGGTCGAAGCCTTCCGAGAAGCGGCTGTAGCGGTAGCTCACATACGGCGTCCAGGTCACGTCGGAGAAGGTCCAGCCAGCTTCCAGGTACCAGGCGTCTTCGTTGCCGGTGTGGGGCTTGTCCTGCCAGGCGTATTCGCCGGACAGGAACAGGTTGGTCACCCCGGCATTGCCCGTGGCCCGCAGGCTGTAGGTCTTCATGCCATCGCGTTCCAGCTGCGTGGGGGAGGCGTACTGCTTGTCGACGTCGGTGGTATCGATGTACGTCAGCCCCACGGTGCCTTCGGCGGCCACGTGTTCGAGGGTGGCGACGTACATCTCGGTCTTGGCCTGGGCACGGTTATCGGACTTGAGCCACATCAGGTCGCTGCGCCAGCCTTCCTTGCCGCCCAGGCGCAACACGGCGGTTTCGTCGAAGGCCTTGCGGGCGGCGATGTAGTAGCCGCCGCCGCGATTGAGGTCGCCATCGGCCACGCCCTTGCCGAAGTTCAGCGCGTCGCCGTCAATCAGGAAACCGTCGCCGACCACGATGTTCTGGCGGCCGAAGGACAGGTCCACGCCATTCTCGCCCAGGGCCTCAAACAACTTGCCCGAGCGCCAGCCGAGGTAGGCGTCTTCGAATTTTGTGGTGCGCTCCGAACCGTCGCTGAAACCTGCGGCATCGCCGTCGCCCCAGGTGCCGGAACTCAGCAGGTTGGCCGCACCGTAGGTGGTGCCGGCGCCGCTGAAGCTTTTGTCGAAGCTCAGGCCGTACTTCACGTAGCCCTCGCGCCAGGACGAGGAGCCCTTGGCCAGGCGGCCGGATTGACTGTAGTTCTGCTGGCTGTGGAAGGCACCGAATACCGCTTCCAGCGTGGCGTTCAGATGACTGCTGTCATCGGCGTACAGCTCATAAGCGCCGGCCGGGTTGGCGCCGATCATCAGCGCGAGGGTCGAGAGACGAAGCAAGGGGGACTTGAGCATGGTGTGGCATCCATTCTTGTTCATGACCACAGGGTTGGGGTCTGCCGCGATACTAATGCTGGCGAACTGACGTGCCTTTTGTCTGGTTGCCAAAGACTTGACTGTGCTTGCCAGAATCCACGGTTTGGCAGCCCGGCCAATACGACTGGCACGCAGGGCAAAACCCGAGCGACCTTGAGCCCTGACAATCGTCGGCAACTTCGATGATTTCCAAGGTCGTTTTTCTATGTTCACTGCACACAGATTTTCCCTGGCCGGCCTGCTGTCGCTGGTCCTGGCCCACAGCGCATTCGCCGCTGAATGCGGCCCTGACCAGAACCGTGGCGCCCAGGTTTTCGCCAACGAATGCAGCGTGTGCCATGCGGTGGCGAAGGGCGGCGCGACAATGATGGGGCCAAACCTGGCGGGCGTTTACGGACGTAAATCCGGCTCCCTGGCGGGCTTCAGCTACTCCCAGGCGATGCGTGACAAAAACGTCGAGTGGCAAGCCGAGACCATCGCGCAATTCATCACCCAACCCCAGGCGTTTGTGCCCGGCACCTACATGCCCTACATGGGCCTGGCTTCGGCCGACGATCGCCAAGCGGTCGCCTGCTTTCTCAAAGATCAGCATTGAATACAGGTGAATCATGAGCAACGTTGAAATCCTGCCGCAGGTGGCTGCATTCCTGGACCGTCGTCATGGCTGCTTTATCGATGGCCAATGGGTATTTGCCGAGGGCGAACACATCAAGGTGATCAACCCGGCCACCGGGCAAACCCTGTGCGAAACCCTCGACGCGCCGCTGCACGTGGTGGAGCAGGCGGTGCAGTCTTCCCATGCGGCGTTCAAGTCCCGCGTGTGGTCGGGATTGCGCCCGGCCGACCGTGAGCGGATTTTGCTGAACTTCACCGCATTGGTTGAGGCCCATGCCGAGGAGCTGGCGCAGCTGGAAACCCTGAGCCAGGGCAAGTCGATCAACCTGGCGCGGGGGCTGGATCTGAACGCCACGGTGGAGTTCATGCGCTACATGTCGGGCTGGGCGACCAAGATCGAAGGGCAGACCTTTGATGTGTCGATCCCTTTGCCGCCGGGGGCCAGGTTCACTGCGTTCACCAAGCGCGAGCCAGTGGGCGTGGTGGTGGGCATCGTGCCGTGGAATTTCCCGCTGCTGATTGCGGCCTGGAAATTGATGCCGGCGCTGGCGACCGGGTGCACGGTGATCATCAAGCCGGCGATGGAAACGCCGCTGACGGCGATGCGCCTGGCGGAGCTGGCGCTGGAGGCGGGGATTCCGGCGGGGGTGTTCAACGTGGTGACCGGCGGCGGTGCGTCGGTGGGGGGCGTTCTGACTGCTCATCCGTTGGTGAGCAAGGTGTCGTTTACCGGTTCGACTGCGGTGGGCAAGAGCGTGGGGGTGGCGTGCATGGAGAACATGACGCGGTTTGCCCTGGAGTTGGGGGGCAAGAATCCGATGATCGTGTTGGCGGATGCGGATATTGATAAGGCGATCCAGGGGGCGATCCTGGGTGGGTTGCTGAACAACGGACAGGTGTGTGCGGCGGCTTCGCGCTTTTATGTGCATCGTTCGGTGTATGACCGGTTTGTCGAGGGGTTGGCGGCGGCGGTGTCGGCGATGCCGTTGGGGGCGGGGATGGATGGTGAGGCGGCGATTAATCCGTTGGTGTCGCGCAAGCAGCAGCAAGGGGTACTGCGCCATATCGAGCAGGCCCGGGCTGAAGGGGCGCGGGTGGTGATCGGTGGGGATGAGGTTGCGGGTGAGGGGTTTTATGTGCGGCCGACGATTTTGGCGGATATCGATCATGGGATGGCGGTGGCGCGGGAGGAGGTGTTTGGGCCGGTGTTGGGGGTGATGGCGTTTGATGATGAGGATGCGGTGATTGAGTTGGCCAATGACAATCGGTATGGGTTGGCGGCCAGTCTTTGGACCAATGATCTGGGTAAGGCGATGAACCTGGTGCCGCGGATCGAGGCGGGGACGGTTTGGGTGAATGCGCATGTGTTGCTGGACCCGGCGATGCCGTTTGGCGGGGTGAAGCAATCGGGGATGGGGCGGGAGTTTGGGCGGGCGGTGATTGAGGCTTATACCGAGCTGAAG
>NZ_JACARZ010000109.1:0-13579 GCF_013386315.1 Pseudomonas sp. P7779
GCGGAACCAATACCAGCCATCACCCAAATAACGGATATACACCCAAAACACGCCCAATCTCACCAAAGACAACACCCAGTGACCACTGAGGCAACCTGTCACGCGGCAAAAGACCACGCCTTGCTCTCGCGAAAATGGGACTACTCTTTCAGCAATGCTTGACCCAGATCAAAACCTTCGCCGGGATTGCTCTGGCGGCCGCAAGGCCAGAATCCCTGCGTGGTTGGTCATAAAAAGAAACGAATTTGAATTCGCCACACTCCATATCCGTGGGGGCAGTGGGTGCAGGCCTCCAGCCAGCATTCGGTATTACCTGACAGAGGAAGACTTATGTTCGGTTTGGAGGCGCTAGATCTCGCCCGAATTCAATTCGCGTTCACCATCTCATTCCATATCCTGTTCCCGGCCATCACCATCGGCCTGGCCAGTTACCTTGCGGTGCTGGAAGGCCTGTGGCTCAAGACCCACAACGACACCTACCGTGACCTCTACCATTTCTGGTCGAAGATCTTTGCCGTCAACTTCGGCATGGGCGTGGTCTCCGGTCTGGTCATGGCCTATCAGTTCGGCACCAACTGGAGCCGCTTCTCGGACTTCGCCGGTGCCGTCACCGGGCCGTTGCTGACTTATGAGGTGCTCACGGCGTTCTTCCTCGAAGCCGGCTTCCTTGGGGTCATGCTGTTCGGCTGGAACAAGGTCGGGCGCAAGCTGCACTTCTTTGCCACGGTGATGGTGGCCGTCGGCACGCTGATCTCGACTTTCTGGATTCTTGCCTCCAACAGCTGGATGCAGACGCCACAGGGCTTTGAAATCATTGATGGCCGGGTGATTCCAACCGACTGGCTGGCCGTGATCTTCAACCCGTCGTTCCCCTACCGCCTGATGCACATGGCCACGGCCGCGTTCGTCGCTACCGCGTTCTTCGTCGGCTCCTCGGCGGCCTGGCACTTGCTGCGCGGCAAGGACAACCCGGCGATCCGCACCATGCTGTCGATGGCAATGTGGATGGCGCTGATCGTTGCACCGATCCAGGCGGTCATCGGTGACTTCCACGGCCTGAATACCCTCAAGCATCAGCCGGCGAAGATCGCCGCGATTGAAGGCCACTGGGAAAATATCGGCAACGAGCCCACGCCGCTGATCCTGTTCGGCTGGCCGGACATGAAGGCTGAAAAAACCAAGTTCGCAGTAGAAATTCCGTACCTGGGCAGCCTGATCCTGACCCACTCCCTGGACAAGCAGGTGCCGGCCCTCAAGGAGTTTCCGCCTGAGGACCGTCCCAACTCGACCATCGTGTTCTGGTCGTTCCGGGTCATGGTGGGCCTGGGCTTCCTGATGATCTTCACCGGCCTGTTCAGCCTCTGGCTGCGCCGTGGCGACAAAATGTACACATCCAAGCCGTTCCTGTACCTGGCGCTGTGGATGGGCCCGTCCGGCCTGATCGCGATTCTCGCTGGCTGGTTCACCACCGAGATCGGCCGTCAGCCGTGGGTGGTCTACGGGCTGATGCGCACGGCAGACGCTTCGTCCAACCACAGTTTTGCGCAGATGAGCATTACGTTGGTGTTGTTTGTGGTGGTGTACTTCGCGCTGTTCGGCGCGGGCCTGGGCTACATGATGCGCCTGGTGCGCAAAGGGCCTGTGACCCACGAAAGCACCGAGCCTACTCACGGTGGTCCTGGGCAGAAACGCACACCGGCGCGTCCGTTGTCGGCGGCTGATGACAGTGCCGATGCCGATCACGGCGACACCTTGAACAAGGGGAACTGAGCCATGGGTATTGATCTTCCGCTGATCTGGGCCGTGATCATCATCTTCGGCATTATGATGTACGTGGTCATGGATGGCTTCGACCTGGGGATCGGCATTCTCTTCCCGTTCATCCCGGGCAAGACCGACCGTGACGTGATGATGAACACCGTCGCCCCCGTGTGGGACGGCAACGAAACCTGGCTGGTACTCGGCGGCGCGGCGTTGTTTGGCGCGTTCCCGCTGGCCTATTCGGTGGTGCTCTCGGCGCTGTACCTGCCACTGATGCTGATGCTGATCGGGCTGATCTTTCGTGGCGTGGCGTTTGAATTCCGCTTCAAGGCCAAGGACGACAAGCGTCACCTGTGGGACAAGGCCTTCATCGGCGGCTCGCTGGCAGCGACGTTCTTCCAGGGCGTGGCGCTGGGGGCGTTCATTGATGGCATCCCGGTGGTCGACCGGCAGTTTGCCGGTGGCTCCCTGGACTGGCTGACGCCGTTCACGATGTTCTGCGGCGTGGCCCTGATCGTGGCGTATGCGCTGCTGGGCTGCACCTGGCTGATCATGAAGACCGAAGGCAGCTTGCAGGAGAAGATGCACAACCTGGCCCGGCCCCTGGCCTTCGTGGTGCTGGCGGTGATCGGTATCGTCAGCCTCTGGACGCCGCTGGCCCACCCGGAAATCGCCTCGCGCTGGTTCACCCTGCCGAACCTGTTCTGGTTCCTGCCGGTGCCGATCCTGGTGCTGGTGACCATGTACGGCCTGATTCGCGCCGTGGCCCGCAATGCGCACTACACGCCGTTCCTGCTGACGCTGGTGCTGATCTTCCTTGGCTACAGTGGCTTGGGGATCAGCCTGTGGCCGAACATCATCCCGCCGTCAGTTTCGATCTGGGACGCCGCCGCACCGCCGCAAAGCCAGGGCTTCATGCTGGTGGGCACCTTGTTCATCATTCCGTTCATCCTGGGCTACACCTTCTGGAGCTACTACGTGTTCCGCGGCAAGGTCACCCACGAAGACGGTTATCACTAGGAGGATTGACTCATGTCCGGCAAACCTTCGTTGCACGACATCGAACAGGCCGAGAAAAAGCCGCTCTGGCAGCGCCTGGGCTGGCTGGCGATGATCTGGACCGGCAGCGTCCTGGCCCTGTTCGTGGTGGCCAGCCTGATGCGCATGTTCATGAATGCCGCGGGCCTGACCACCCACTGACATCCCGTTGTAACTATTGCCCTCCTTCATGGAGGGCTTTTTTATTTGCGCGCCTTGAGGACCACGAACTTCGGCGTGGTCGCCACTTGCTCGACGCCACGGAACAACCGCGCCAACTTGGTGTGATAACCCAAGTGACGGTTGCCGACGATGTACAGGGCGCCGCCCACCACCAACGCTTCCCGCGCCTGCTGGAACATGCGCCAGGCGAGGAAGTCTCCCACCACTTGCTGCTGGTGGAACGGCGGGTTGCACAGCACCACATCCAGTGACTGCGCTTCCTGATCGGCCAGGCCGTCGCCGGGGCGAATCAGCACGTCACGTTCGCCCAGCGCCGCGCGCCAGTTCTCGGCCGCCGATTGCACCGCCATATAAGACTCGTCGACCAGCGTGTACTGCGCCTCGGGGTTTTGCAGCGCGCTGGCAATCGCCAGGACGCCATTACCGCAACCCAGGTCGGCTACGCGGGCGCCGCCCAGGTTTTGTGGCAGGTGCGGCAGGAAGGCCCGGGTGCCGATATCCAGGCCTTCGCGGCAGAACACGTTGGCGTGGTTGAGCAGTTCGATGGCCGGGGTTTCCAGGCTGTAGCGCGTAGGGTAGGGCGATACGGCGTGTGGCCGATCGGCCAGGGTGGCGATCAGCAGTCGGGCCTTTTTTACCGCCAGTGAGGCGTGCATCGGGCCGATGTAGCGCTCCAGCAGTTCGCCGGCAGCCCGTGGCAGGTGCTTGACCATCGCCCCGGCAATCACTTCGGCGCCGGGTGCCAGTTGACCTTGCAGGCGAATCAGTTGTTCTTCGAGCAGGGCCAGGGTTTTCGGCACGCGGATCAGTACCCGGTCGAACGGCCCGGCAGGTGTCTGGCTGGCGGGCAGGAACGTTACCGCGTCGAAAGCCTTGCCGTTGCGCGCCAGGTTTTTCTCCAGGCCCAGGGCGCCGAGGAACGAGTCACCACTGGAGGTGACCTGCACATGCCCTTCGAGGCTGGCCGCCAGTGCGCCGAAACTGTCGTTGAGCACGAGTACGCGGGTCGCCGTCGTCAGCTGTTGTTCCGCCAGGTAGCTGAGCAAATACTCATCGGCTGCGTCAAACGCTTGCAGCGGGTCGTTGTGCTGTTCTGGCTGACGGATCAGGTCGAGTTGGGCGAAGGGGCTGTCGAGCAGGGGCATGGAGGGGGAGACTCTGGGTAAGCGAACCATCGGGGTGAGCGGCGACGCGAGGCGCATCAGGGGCTCGCGTCATCACCCGGAACTGGCCGCAAATGTTACGTTTTTTTCCCCTGGATTACATGCGGTGTTTAAAACAACCCGCATTTGACTGCCGTGATCACTGCGGCAATCTTGTTACTGACCCCCAGTTTCTTCATCGCACTGCTGATATGGAAGCCGACCGTGCGTTCGGACAGGCACAGGATGGTGGCGATGTCCGAGGCGGTCTTGCCCAAGGCCGACCATTGCAGGATTTCGGTTTCCCGCGGGGTCAATTTGCTGGGCGCTTGCGGGCTGGGATTGTCTGCGTATTTTTTGGCCACCACCGCGTGCATGGCGTGGCAAATCCAGAGCACTTGCCCGGCTTTTTCATAGAGTTCTTCAGGGCCCACTGGGCCGGTGGCACGCCCCAGGCTCAACATGCTGAAAACACCCTGGAAGTCATGAACCGATTGGGTCCATCCGAAATTCAGTCCGTTGGACTGGGCATGGGCCCATAAGTCCGGTACCGAAGAAAAGGTTTTCTCGTCCCATACGATCGGTAGAACCGAGCGTTTGCAATGCGCAACCACAGGGTCGAGATCAAAGTAGTGCTCTTGTCTGTACAGCGTATTCCATTCATTTGAATAGTTGTTGAGGTTGATAGTTTTCGTTTGGTTGTTGGGTAGATGGGAACTAAGGGTGAATGCGCAGTATTGGAAGCCAAGCTCGTAGGTAAGGTTGAGGGCAGCTTCGTACATACTGGTTATTTCGCTTTCCCCTTCGAGTTTGGGCAGGCGAGTGTTGTGCCAGTTGACCATCGGTAACTCTCCATGCGAACGGTTTTTACATGGGGTACTTCCAAGGCCCCCGGTTACAACGTGAAAAAATAGTGTAGGACAACGGCTACAGCTCGGAATAAAAATTTGGTTATGTTCAAGAGGGCGTTAGGCCAATAACATTTGTACAACCTGGCTACGGTGTACAGGTTTCAGGCGTTCGATAAGATTTTTTTCCATTAGTTTTAAGAACTTGCTCTAAATGCGCCTTGTTAGTATTTAGTTACACTCCCTCATCTAATGGCTTGTTGGAAGGCGACTAATAGCCAAATATTTAGTACCGCCCAGCGGTTGCCACAATGGGCAGCGGCAATGCCAGCACAAACCATCGGTGTTTCCAGGCGGCGCTTTGGGGGACACTAGGGGCCTCTGCAAATGGAGTTTCCCATGACGGCCAGTGCTGAAAAATACACCCGCCAGACCCTGCTCGACGTGAAATCGCTGACTCCCAGCCTGTTTACCCTGCGTACTACCCGAGACCCGGGCTTTCGCTTTTGCGCCGGGCAATTCGTGCGCCTGGGGGTGACCAAGGCCGATGGCAGCATTGTGTGGCGTGCTTATTCGGTGGTGTCCTCGCCCTTTGACGAGCACCTGGATTTCTTCTCTATCGTCGTGCCGGGTGGCGAGTTCACCAGTGAGCTGAGCCGCCTGCGCGAGGGCGATACCCTGCTGGTGGAACGCCAGGCCACGGGCTTTCTGACCCTGGACCGGTTTGTGGATGGTCGTGATCTGTGGCTGTTGGGCACCGGGACCGGTATTGCGCCGTTTCTCTCAATTCTGCAGGACTTCGAAGTGTGGGAGAAATTCGAGCGGATTATCCTCGTCTATAGTGCCCGCGAAGCAAGGGAGCTGGCTTACCAGTCGTTGATCCATGAACTGGGCGAACGTGAGTACCTGGCAGAATACGCCCACAAGCTCACCTACATTCCTATCGTCACCCGCGAGCAACATTCGGGCGCGCTGAATGGGCGGATTACCACCCTGATCGAGAACGGTGAATTGGAGCGCGCCGCAGGCATCGAGCTGACCCCCGAGCATTCCAGGGTGATGATTTGCGGTAACCCGCAGATGATCGACGACACGCGTCAGTTGCTGAAACAGCGCGACATGCAACTGAGCCTGACCCGCCGTCCGGGGCAGGTCGCGGTAGAAAACTACTGGTAAAACAAAGGCGCCCTGCAGGCGCCTTTACTTTTTGCCGAGCTTACTCGGGCTTGCTGTTCTGTGCCTTGAGCAGATCGCGGATCTCCCCCAGCAGCACTTCTTCCTTGGTCGGGACCGGCGGCAGGCTAGGTGCCACGGCCTCTTCACGCTTCAGGCGGTTGATGGCCTTCACGCCCATGAAGATCGCAAACGCAACGATCACAAAGTCGATCACGCTCTGGATGAACTTGCCGTACGCCAGTACGACGGCCGGCGCATCGCCCTGGGCGGCTTTAAGCGTTACGGCCAGGTCGCCGAAGTCGACACCCCCGATCAACAGGCCGATAGGTGGCATCACCACGTCGCCTACAAAGGATGAAACAATTTTGCCGAAGGCGGCGCCGATGATAATACCGACCGCCATGTCGACCACATTACCTTTGACCGCGAAGGCCTTGAACTCACTTAACACGCCCATAGGTTATTCCTTGTTACAGATGAGGAGGTAGAAGCCAGTGTAAGACAGTGTGGCGAGGCTTGCTCGACACAACTGCTAACAGTGTCCGTTTTTATCGACACATTAAATCGCAAATAGTTTGCAAAGTGCCACCAATCGCGCGCGGAATACCCGCTATTTCAGTGGGTTACCACACTATTTTCTTTATCGGGGTGGTACGGCTTTTCTATTTATCTTCTGACTCGCGGGTCACTAGCCTCTGGCAAGCACAACTCAATGTGCACTAAAAAAACCAGAGGATACCTCGATGAAAAACCCTATTAGCCGCGGGCCTATTTCTGCGCGACAGGTGCTGTTTGCAGTGAGCGCCAGTCTTCTTTCGCTGTCCGTACACGCCGCCAACCTCACGCGCGATAATGGCGTGGCGGTCGGTGACAATCAGAACTCGCAAACCGCCGGTGCGAATGGCCCGGTCCTGTTGCAAGACGTGCAACTGATCCAGAAGTTGCAGCGCTTTGATCGCGAGCGTATTCCGGAGCGCGTTGTGCACGCCCGTGGCACCGGCGCTCACGGTACTTTCACCGTCACCGATAACCTCAGCGACCTGACCAAGGCCAAGGTGTTTGCCGCCGGCGAAGCCACGCCGGTATTTGTGCGCTTCTCTGCGGTCGTTCACGGCAACCATTCGCCGGAAACCCTGCGTGACCCGCGCGGCTTCGCCACCAAGTTCTACACCGCCGAAGGTAATTGGGACCTGGTCGGTAATAACTTCCCGACGTTCTTTATTCGCGATGCGATCAAGTTTCCGGACATGGTTCACGCCTTTAAACCAGATCCGCGCACTAACCTGGACGATGATTCCCGTCGCTTTGACTTCTTTTCCCATGTTCCGGAGTCCACTCGTACGTTGACCGAGTTGTACTCGGACTCCGGCACTCCAGCCAGTTACCGGGAAATGGACGGTAACGGTGTACATGCCTACAAGTTGATTAACGCCAAGGGCGAAGTGCACTACGTCAAGTTCCACTGGAAGAGCCTGCAAGGCATCAAGAACCTCGATCCTAAACAAGTGACTGAAGTACAGGGCCGTGACTACAGCCATATGACCAATGATTTGGTCACGCACATCAATAAGGGAGACTTCCCCAAGTGGGACCTGTATGTGCAAGTGCTGAAACCGGAAGACCTGGCCAAGTTTGATTTCGACCCGTTGGATGCCACCAAGATCTGGCCGGACGTGCCGGAGCGCAAAGTCGGGCAGATGGTGCTGAACCGCAACCCGGCCAACGTCTTCCAGGAAACCGAGCAAGTCGCCATGGCGCCGGCCAACCTGGTGCCGGGCATCGAGCCGTCGGAAGACCGCCTGCTGCAAGGCCGGGTGTTCTCCTATGCCGATACGCAAATGTACCGCCTGGGGCCAAACGCCCTGCAACTGCCGATCAACGCACCCCGGGTGACCGTCAACAACGGCAATCAGGATGGCGCCATGAACTTCGGCAAGACCACCACCGGCGTGAACTACCAGCCTAGCCGCCTGCTGCCACGGGAAGAGCCGCAAACCGCCCGCTACAGCCAGTCGGCCCTGTCGGGCAGTACCCAGCAGGCGAAGATCCAGCGTGAGCAGAACTTCAAGCAGGCCGGCGACCTGTACCGTTCGTTCAACAAGAAAGAGCGTCAGGACTTGATCGACAACTTCGGCGGCTCCCTGGCCACCACCGATGACGAGAGCAAGCACATCATCCTGTCGTTCCTCTACAAGGCGGATCCGGAGTACGGCACCGGCGTGACCAAAGTGGCCAAGGGCGACCTGGCCCGCGTCAAGGCACTGGCCGAAAAGCTGACCGACTAACCGCCCACGCTCCCTGTAGGAGCCGGCTTGCCACAAGTACGCCATCGCCGGCAAGCCGGCTCCTACAGGTGGCACATCATTGAGAATTTGCCATGCGAATCTTTATAGGCGCTGTCCTTGCGTGTTTGTCGTTCAGCGTATTGGCCGAACAAGCTGCCCCGGCCGCGCTTAAGGCACAACTGCAGGATTACTACTTCGACGCCGCCCGCCGTGGCGACGTGGAAATGCTCAACACCTTCATCGAATCCGGCTATTCGCTGAACACCCAGGATGAAAAAGGCTACACGGCGCTGATTCTCGCCGCCTATCACGGTGAAAGTGCCTACGTGGACCGATTGCTCGCCGCCGGCGCCGATGCCTGCGTGCAGGACAAACGCGGCAACACCGCCTTGATGGGCGCGATCTTCAAGGGTGAGCTGAAAATCGCCCAGCGCCTGCTCGCCACCGACTGCAACCCCGACCAGCGCAACGGCGCCGGACAAACGGCGGCCATGTATGCCGGGCTGTTCAAGCGCGTGGAACTGCTGGATGAACTGAAAGCCAAGGGCGCCGATCTGAATGCCGAAGACCCGATCGGTAACAGCGCTTCACGTTTGGCCAGCGGTGAAATCCGTACCCCGGCGCCGCGCTGAGCTATCATCGCGGTTTTTCGGTTGGAGGTTCTCAAATGGCAAAGGCCAAGCGCATGTATGGCTGCACGGAGTGCGGCGCGACCTTTCCCAAGTGGGCCGGCCAGTGCACGGAATGCGGTGCGTGGAACACCCTGACCGAAACCATGATCGAGAGCGGCGGCGCCGTGGCCCCCAGCGGCCGTTCCGGCTGGACCGGGCAACAAACCCAGATCAAGACCCTGGCCGAAGTCAGCGTCGAAGAAATCCCGCGTTTCTCCACCGCTTCCGGTGAACTGGACCGGGTGCTGGGCGGCGGCCTGGTGGATGGCTCGGTGGTGCTGATCGGCGGTGACCCGGGCATCGGTAAGTCCACGATCCTGCTGCAAACCCTGTGCAGCATCGCCAGCCGCATGCCGGCGCTGTATGTCACCGGCGAAGAATCCCAGCAGCAGGTGGCCATGCGTGCGCGCCGCCTGGGCTTGCCTCAGGACCAACTGCGGGTGATGACCGAAACCTGCATCGAAAGCATCATCGCCACCGCGCGCCTGGAAAAGCCCAAGGTGATGGTGATCGACTCGATCCAGACGATTTTCACCGAACAACTGCAATCGGCACCGGGTGGCGTGTCCCAGGTGCGGGAAAGTGCTGCGCTGCTGGTGCGCTATGCAAAACAGAGCGGCACGGCGATTTTCCTGGTGGGCCACGTGACGAAAGAAGGCGCACTGGCCGGCCCACGGGTGCTGGAACACATGGTCGACACCGTGCTGTATTTCGAAGGTGAGTCCGACGGGCGGTTGCGCTTGCTGCGGGCGGTGAAGAACCGGTTTGGCGCGGTCAACGAGCTGGGTGTGTTCGCCATGACTGACCGGGGCTTGAAAGAGGTCTCCAACCCGTCAGCGATTTTTCTTACCCGCGCCCAGGAAGAAGTCCCAGGCAGTGTGGTGATGGCAACGTGGGAAGGGACCCGACCGATGCTGGTGGAAGTCCAGGCGCTGGTGGACGACAGCCACTTGGCCAACCCGCGTCGTGTCACCCTGGGCCTGGACCAGAACCGGCTGGCGATGTTGCTGGCGGTATTGCACCGCCACGGCGGCATTCCCACCCATGACCAGGATGTATTCCTCAACGTCGTGGGCGGGGTCAAGGTGCTGGAAACCGCGTCTGACCTGGCGTTGATGGCGGCGGTGATGTCCAGCCTGCGCAACCGGCCGTTGCCCCATGACTTGCTGGTGTTTGGCGAGGTGGGCCTGTCGGGTGAAGTGCGCCCGGTGCCCAGCGGCCAGGAGCGCCTGAAGGAAGCGGCCAAGCACGGCTTCAAGCGCGCCATCGTGCCCAAGGGCAATGCGCCGAAAGAAATGCCACCGGGGCTGCAAGTGATCGGGGTGACGCGCCTGGAGCAGGCGCTGGATGCCCTGTTCGAATAGTCGCCAGCCACCCATCACCCCTGTAGGAGCCGGGCTTGCCCGCGATGGCGGTGTATCAGCTGATTGATATGCAAACTGACACACCGCCATCGCAGGCAAGCCAGCTCCCACACGTTCAGGTCTCCAGCAAGGCGGCGAATTCCCGCTCCAGTTCTGCCTGATCACCGAGGTTCAGCTCGATTATCCGCCGCAGGTGGCTGATGGAGTCGAGGTCGATGTGTTCGCACACAAAGCCGAGCTGCCCATGATCGTCGTGGGTTAGCCGCACCTGCATCTTCACGTCGGTCTCGGCGTCGAGATGAATGTCCACATCGAACGATTCGTAGCGATGGCCGTGCCATTCTTGCGGCCGTTGCACCAGCAAGCCCTTGAGCGACAAATCTACCAATTGCACCGACCAGACATGGCCGTCTTGCGTGAGCTCGGTCCTGGCGTCGAAGGCAATGCGTCGGAAACGGCGTCGGTCTGAAGGCTGTTCGCTCATGGTGAAACCCTCTGTGGATAAAGGAATTGTAGCCGTGCGCCATCATGGGACGGTTTTTTCTGCTTTTTTCGCTCCGGCAAGGCTCTAGACCAACGTAGGGGGGTGGCCTTTAAGGCCAGTAGCGCTAAACTCGGGATGGCTGTCTTTCTGTCCACCCTGGCTGGAATATAAAAATGAAAAATAATAATAGCCTGCTACGCCATCTACCCTGGCTGCTGCTGGCAATCGTAGGAGCGTGCGCCCTGGGCGTAGTGGCCTTGCGCCGCGGCGAGGCGATCAACGCCTTGTGGATCGTGGTCGCAGCAGTGGCCATTTATCTGGTTGCTTACCGTTACTACAGTCTGTTCATCGCTAACCATGTGATGCAGCTCGATCCACTGCGGGCTACCCCCGCTGTGCTGAACAACGACGGTCTGGACTATGTGCCGACCAACAAACACATCCTTTTTGGTCACCACTTCGCGGCAATCGCCGGCGCAGGGCCTTTGGTCGGCCCGGTACTGGCGGCGCAGATGGGCTACCTGCCCGGCACGTTGTGGCTGATCGCCGGCGTGGTGCTGGCCGGGGCGGTGCAGGACTTCATGGTCCTGTTCCTGTCCACCCGGCGCAACGGCCGTTCCCTGGGGGACATGGTCCGCGAAGAAATGGGCCGTGTGCCCGGGACCATCGCGCTGTTCGGCTGCTTCCTGATCATGATCATCATCCTCGCGGTGCTGGCGCTGATCGTGGTCAAGGCCCTGGCCGAAAGCCCGTGGGGCATCTTCACGGTGATGGCAACCATCCCGATCGCGATGTTCATGGGCATTTACATGCGCTACATCCGCCCGGGCCGCATCGGTGAAATCTCGATTGTCGGCGTGCTGTTGCTGCTGGGTTCGATCTGGCTGGGCGGGCAGATTGCCGCTGACCCGGTGTGGGCCAAGGCCTTCAGTTTCACCGGCATCCAGATCACCTGGATGCTGGTGGGTTATGGCTTCGTGGCTGCCGTGTTGCCGGTGTGGCTGATCCTCGCGCCACGTGACTACCTGTCTACGTTCCTGAAAATCGGCACCATCATCGCCCTGGCGATTGGCATCCTGGTGACCATGCCCGACCTGAAAATGCCGGCGCTGACCCAGTTCATCGATGGCACCGGCCCGGTGTGGAAGGGCGGCCTGTTCCCGTTCCTGTTCATCACCATCGCCTGTGGCGCGGTCTCGGGTTTCCACGCACTGATCTCCTCGGGCACCACGCCCAAGTTGCTGGCCAGTGAAGGGCACGCCCGTTACATCGGCTACGGCGGCATGTTGATGGAGTCGTTCGTGGCCATCATGGCGATGGTTGCCGCTTCGGTGATCGAGCCAGGGGTGTACTTCGCCATGAACAGCCCGGCCGCGATTGTCGGCGGTGACGTGGTGGCTGTGGCGCAAACCGTCAGCAGCTGGGGTTTTGCAATTACCCCGGAAGCGTTGCAGGCGGTGGCCCATGACATTGGTGAGTCCACCATCCTGGCCCGTGCCGGTGGTGCGCCGACCCTGGCGGTGGGTATCGCGCAGATCCTGCACAGCGTCCTGCCGGGTGAAAACACCATGGCGTTCTGGTACCACTTTGCGATCCTGTTCGAAGCGCTGTTCATCCTGACTGCGGTCGACGCCGGTACCCGTGCCGGTCGCTTCATGCTGCAGGATTTGCTCGGCTCCTTCGTGCCGGCGCTCAAGCGTACCGAGTCCTGGACGGCCAACCTGATCGCTACCGCAGGTTGCGTGGCGATGTGGGGTTACCTGCTGTATCAAGGCGTGATCGACCCACTGGGCGGCATCAACACCTTGTGGCCGCTGTTCGGTATCTCCAACCAGATGCTGGCCGGTATCGCGCTGATGCTCGCCACCGTTGTGCTGATCAAAATGAAACGCCAGCGCTACGTCTGGGTGACCATGCTGCCAGCCGTATGGCTGCTGATCTGCACCGTGACCGCAGGCTTCATCAAGCTGTTCGACGCCAACCCGGCGATCGGCTTCCTGTCGCTGGCCAAGAAATACAGCGATGCCCTGGCCGGCGGCCAGATCCTCGCACCGGCCAAGAGCATCGACCAGATGCAACACGTGATCTGGAACGCCTACACCAATGCAACGCTGACGGCGCTGTTCCTGTTCGTGGTCTTCAGCATCCTGTTCTATGCGCTCAAGGTCGGCATTGCTGCCTGGGGCAAAAAGGAACGTACGGATAAAGAAGCGCCATACCAGGCCATCCCGGACGCTTGATAGAGGATTGCAATCATGTTCAATGACATCAGTCGCCTCGGTAAATACCTCGGTCAGGCCGCGCGCCTGATGGTCGGCATGCCCGACTACGACACCTACGTCGAGCATATGCAAACCAAACACCCGGACAAACCGATGATGGACTATAAGGCGTTCTTCCGGGAACGCCAGGAGGCCCGTTACGGCGGCAAGGGTGGGCCCAAGTGCTGCTAGCCCGGTAGTTCGGGCTGCGGTGATCCCTTGTGGGAGCGGGCTTGCTCGCGAAGGCGGTCTTTCAGTGATGCATGTGCTGACTGAAACGCCGCCTTCGCGAGCAAGCCCCCCCCCACATTTGTTTTTTTTTTTTTCAAGGAGAATTCTCTGTTTCTTTTACCCATCTCCGCGCCC
>NZ_JACARZ010000011.1:0-48833 GCF_013386315.1 Pseudomonas sp. P7779
CCTAAATAACGGATATGTACACATACCCAGAAACAATTCCCCCCGCACTCCGCCGCTACCAAAACTGTTCCCATGACGCGCACGTAACCCCCGCCTGTGACCTTTCTCTACGGCAAGGTGCCATCACCGCAAATGCAGTTACCCGCCTACACACTTAAACTCGGAAAAATCACGCACCTTTTTCGCGCATGCATTTCCTACACTGCCCTTTCCTGGATCAGAATCCACGGCGAAACCACCACCGCCCACAAACTCGGCTCCCGCTCAACCAGGTCCAATGCCCGCGTCGCAGACACCTCGCCAAGACTCCCCGCAGCCAGCCAGGCAGCGACTTTCTCACGGTTGTCCTCAGCCATGCCCTCGGCGGCCTCGATCAAATCCAGCCCGGCGTCGACCCACAATAGGGCACCCTTGGCAAAGAACGGCTCAAGCTCCTTCCAGGAAATTTCGGCAGTTTCACCAAGCAGCTTGGCATAGAGGGTGCTAGGTTCTTGCGTCATGGGAGTTCACCTGAAGAAAAAATCGGCGCAATCATACCGTCGAGCCCCAGGCAGAAAAACCCAGTTGCAAATGAGGCACCGAACGAAAGTGTCAGGAAAGCCAAGGATTGCCCGAAACTCTGGCATCACCCCGCCGCAATTCTGTCTTTTTCTTTCATTTAAGCGACATACCCGGGTTTTGCCCCCAGCAGCCAGCTTTTCAAGCGATCAACCGGCGCTCTACACTGTACCGGTACAGTTGCCAGGCCGCTGCCGGGGGATATCCGAGATATCTGATCCGGTTCTGCAGCTCACAAGGCCGCTAGAACTATAAAAAATACAACAGTAAGAGTGGAGCACTATGAATAAGGCTACTAAGCAGATTTCCAAACTGTTTGCCGCTATGGTCCTGGCCGGGGTTGCCAGCCATTCGTTCGCAGCTGACACCATCAAGATCGGTATTGCCGGCCCTAAAACCGGCCCTGTGACCCAGTACGGCGACATGCAGTTCATGGGTGCCAAGCAGGCCATCGCCGACATCAACGCCAAGGGCGGCGTAGATGGCAAAATGCTCGAAGCCAAGGAATACGACGACGCTTGCGATCCAAAACAAGCCGTGGCCGTAGCCAACAAAGTGGTCAACGACGGCGTCAAGTTCGTGGTCGGTCACCTTTGCTCCAGCTCCACTCAGCCAGCATCCGACATCTACGAAGACGAAGGCGTGATCATGATCACCCCGGCTGCCACCAGCCCGGAAATCACGTCCCGTGGCTACAAGCTGGTCTTCCGCACCATCGGCCTGGACAGCGCCCAGGGCCCAGCCGCCGGTAACTACATCGCCGACCACGTGAAGCCGAAAGTCGTAGCCGTTATTCACGACAAACAGCAATACGGTGAAGGCATCGCCACCGCCGTCAAACAAACCCTCGAGAAGAAAGGCGTGAAAGTTGCCCTCTTCGAAGGCATCAACGCTGGCGACAAAGACTTCGGTTCGCTGATCCAGAAGCTCAAGCAAGCCAACGTCGACTTCGTCTACTACGGCGGCTACCACCCTGAGCTGGGCCTGATCCTGCGCCAAGCCAAGGAAAAAGGCGTGAACGCCAAGTTCATGGGCCCTGAAGGCGTCGGCAACGACTCCATCTCGCAAATCGCCCAGGGCGCTTCCGAAGGCCTGCTGGTTACCCTGCCGAAATCCTTCGACACCGATCCTGCCAACAAGGCAATCGTTGAAGAGTTCACCAAGAACAAGCAGGACCCAACCGGTCCGTTCGTGTTCCCGGCCTACTCGGCTGTTGAAGTGATCGCCGGCGGTATCGCTGCCGCGAAGAGCGAAGACACCGCCAAGGTGGCAGCGGCCATCCACGCCGGTACCTTCAAGACCCCGACCGGCGACCTGAGCTTCGACGCCAAGGGCGACCTGAAGGACTTCAAGTTCGTGGTCTACGAATGGCACTTCGGCAAACCAAAAACCGAAGTTTCCCCTCAGTAAGCCAGGCGTTACTGGTCAACAAGCCCACTGTGCAAGCAGTGGGCTTTGTTTTACGAGGTTTATGGGCCTGTCACCCGCGATCCGGGCGCTGGCTCACCTGAAAATCTTAAAACCGTCACCAGCGGTTCGCTGGCAAACGCTTTGTGCAACCTGATCACAGAACAGGGCACCGAGCCGGAAATTGACTCCACCAGTGAAATGCGTATCGGGTTTTTAGGAGCGCTGTAATGCCTGAGATCTATCATTTTTTCCAAACGCTGGTTAACGGCATGACCGTTGGCAGCACCTATGCCTTGATAGCCATTGGCTACACAATGGTTTACGGCATCATTGGAATGATTAACTTCGCCCATGGCGAGGTGTACATGATTGGTTCCTACGTGGCCTTCATCGCCCTTGCCGGGCTGGCCATGCTGGGTATCCATTCCCTGCCGCTGTTGATGACCGCTGCATTCCTGGCGTCCATCGTCGTAACCAGTGCCTATGGCTACAGTATCGAACGCGTTGCGTACCGCCCCTTGCGTGGCAGCAACCGCTTGATCCCGCTGATCTCCGCAATCGGCATGTCGATTTTCCTGCAGAACACCGTATTGCTGTCCCAGGACTCCAAGGACAAATCCATTCCCAACCTGATCCCGGGGAGCATCTCCTTCGGCCCAGGCGGCGCACAGGAAGTGCTGATTTCCTATATGCAGATCCTGGTCTTCGTCGTCACCCTGGTGGCGATGCTCGGCCTGACCCTGTTCATCTCTCGCTCCCGTCTGGGGCGCGCCTGCCGGGCCTGCGCCGAAGACATCAAGATGGCCAACCTGTTGGGCATCAACACCAACAACATCATCGCCCTGACCTTCGTCATCGGTGCCGCACTGGCGGCTATCGCTGCCGTGTTGCTGAGCATGCAGTACGGCGTGATCAACCCCAACGCCGGTTTCCTGGTGGGCCTCAAGGCCTTCACCGCGGCGGTATTGGGCGGCATCGGCAGCATTCCGGGCGCGATGCTCGGCGGGCTGGTGCTGGGTGTGGCTGAAGCCTTTGGCGCCGACGTATTCGGTGACCAGTACAAGGACGTGGTGGCATTCGGTCTATTGGTTCTGGTGCTGTTGTTCCGGCCGACCGGCATTCTGGGCCGTCCGGAGGTTGAGAAAGTATGAGCAGATATCTTAAATCGGCGTTTTTCAGCGCCTTGCTGGTCTGGGCCGTGGCCTTCCCGGTACTCGGGCTCAAGTTGAGCATTGTCGGGATCAACCTTGAAGTGCATGGCACCGGTCCCGTGACGTTGACCATCATTGCCCTGTGCTCGGTGTTGATGTTCCTGCGCGTGCTGTTCACTCAGCAGGTCGGGGCACTCCTCAAGTCCAACCGTGGCCCGTTGGTATCGCCCAAGGTCAGCCAGTTCCTGACCCTGCCGCGCACCCAGCGCTACATCATCATCGGCCTGATCGTGGCCGCGTTGATCTGGCCGTTCTTCGGCTCCCGTGGTGCGGTGGATATCGCGACGCTGATCCTGATCTACGTGTTGCTGGGCCTGGGCCTGAACATCGTGGTGGGTCTCGCCGGCTTGCTCGACCTGGGCTATGTGGGCTTCTACGCGGTGGGTGCCTACACCTACGCGCTGCTCTCGCATTACCTGGGCTGGGGCTTCTGGATCTGCCTTCCACTGGCCGGCATGGCGGCGGCCACATTTGGCTTCCTGCTGGGCTTCCCGGTACTGCGCTTGCGCGGTGACTATCTGGCGATCGTGACCCTGGGCTTCGGTGAAATCATCCGTCTGTTCCTGCGTAACCTCACCGATATCACCGGCGGCCCCAACGGCATCAGCAGCATTCCCAAGCCGACGTTCTTCGGGCTGACGTTCGACCGCACCGCGGCCGAAGGCATGCAGACGTTCCACGAGTACTTCGGGATCGACTACAACCCGGTGAGCAAAGTGGTGTTCCTGTACCTGGTGGCCCTGCTGCTGGCACTGGCGGCGCTGTTCGTGATCAACCGCCTGCTGCGCATGCCGATCGGCCGCGCGTGGGAAGCGTTGCGCGAAGATGAAATCGCCTGCCGTGCACTAGGCATGAACCCGACCGTCATCAAGCTTTCGGCATTCACCCTCGGGGCAACCTTCGCCGGTTTTGCCGGCAGCTTCTTCGCCGCTCGCCAAGGTTTGGTGACGCCGGAGTCGTTCACCTTCATCGAGTCGGCAATCATCCTCGCCATCGTGGTACTGGGCGGCATGGGCTCGCAGCTGGGCGTGATCCTCGCGGCGATCGTGATGATCCTGCTGCCGGAAATGATGCGTGAATTCAGCGAATACCGCATGTTGATGTTCGGCGCCATGATGGTGCTGATGATGATCTGGCGACCTCAAGGCCTGCTGCCCATGCAACGTCCCCACATGGAGCTGCGCAAATGAGCCGCGAGATCCTGAAAGTCGAAAACTTGAGCATGCGCTTCGGCGGTTTGCTGGCGGTCAACGGCGTGGCCCTGACCGTGCAAGAGAAACAAGTCGTGGCCCTGATCGGCCCCAACGGCGCCGGCAAGACCACGGTGTTCAACTGCCTGACCGGCTTCTACAAGCCGGCTGGCGGCACCATCCTGCTGGACGGCCAGCCGATCCAGGGCCTGGCCGGCCACGAGATCGCCCGCAAGGGCGTGGTGCGCACCTTCCAGAACGTGCGGTTGTTCAAGGACATGACGGCGGTCGAGAACCTGTTGATCGCCCAGCATCGCCACCTGAACACCAACTTCTTTGCCGGCCTGTTCAAGACGCCGTCGTTCCGCAAGAGCGAGCGCGAGGCCATGGAATATGCAGCGTACTGGCTGGACAAGGTCAACCTCACCGAGTTTGCCAACCGTCCTGCCGGCACCCTGGCCTACGGTCAGCAACGGCGCCTGGAAATCGCCCGCTGCATGATGACCCGCCCGCGGATCCTCATGCTCGACGAACCGGCCGCCGGCTTGAACCCGAAGGAAACAGAAGACCTCAAGGCGCTGATCAGTGTGCTGCGTGAAGAAAACAACGCCACCGTGCTGCTGATCGAACACGACATGAAACTGGTCATGAGCATTTCCGACCATATCGTCGTGATCAACCAGGGCACGCCACTGGCCGACGGTACGCCGGAGCAGATCCGCGACAACCCGGAAGTGATCAAAGCCTATTTGGGGGAAGCGTAAAATGCTGCAATTCGAAAACGTTTCCACTTTCTACGGCAAGATCCAGGCGCTGCACAGCGTCAACGTGGAAGTGCGCCAGGGCGAAATCGTTACCCTGATCGGCGCCAACGGTGCCGGTAAATCCACGCTGCTGATGACCCTGTGCGGTTCGCCCCAGGCTCACAGCGGCAGCATCCGCTACATGGGTGAGGAGCTGGTGGGCCAGGCCTCCTCCGAGATCATGCGCAAGAGCATTGCCGTGGTTCCGGAAGGCCGCCGGGTATTTGCCCGCCTGACCGTGGAAGAGAACCTCGCCATGGGCGGGTTCTTCACCGACAAGGGCGATTACCAGGAGCAGATGGACAAGGTGCTGCACCTGTTCCCGCGGCTCAAGGAACGCTTCAGCCAGCGCGGCGGCACCATGTCCGGCGGCGAACAGCAAATGCTCGCCATCGGCCGCGCGCTGATGAGCAAGCCCAAGCTGTTGTTGCTGGACGAACCGTCCCTGGGGTTGGCGCCGATCATCATCCAGCAGATCTTCGACATCATCGAACAGCTGCGCAAGGACGGTGTGACAGTGTTCCTGGTGGAGCAGAACGCCAACCAGGCGCTGAAGATTGCCGACCGCGCCTACGTGCTGGAAAACGGCCGCGTGGTGATGCAGGGCAGCGGCGAACAACTGCTGACCGATCCGAAAGTACGTGAGGCTTATTTGGGCGGTTGATGCCCATCTGGTCAATGTATGAGCGGGCTTTTGTGGGAGCGGGCTTGCTCGCGAAGGCAGTGGATCAGCCAACTTGTTTGGTGACTGACCCACTGCCTTCGCGAGCAAGCCCGCTCCCACATTTGTTTGGTGTGAACCAAAGACTTTGGCGAAACCTGAAATTATTTTCCCCGGCTTTGTAACGAATCCCTTCCCCCTTTCTCTAGTGGTGTAAGCAGGCGAACATGCTTGCCAACTCAACCCACTGCTGGAGATACACCATGACTACCAAAACCCGCTCGCTGTCCGCCGCCACCCTCGTCCTGGCCCTGGGTTCTGCCCTGAGCCTGTCCGCCCTGACCACCACCGCCCACGCCGCCGATGACATGCAGAAATGCTTCGGTGTAGCCGAAGCCGGCAAGAACGATTGCGCCGCAGGCGCGGGCACTTCCTGCGCGGGCACCTCGAAGGTCAAGGATCAGGCCAACGCCTGGAAACTGGTCCCGGCCGGTACCTGCCTGAAAACCCCAAGCACCACCTCGCCAACCGGCTTCGGCCAGGAAGCTGCCTTCACCGCCAAGTCCTGAAACCCTGCACAGCCTGAGTACTGACGATGACGCTCTCATTCACCCACTCCATCTCCCAGGCTCAGGCGCCCGGCCTCCCCCCTCGGGCCGGGCTGGGGCTCAAGAACGAGCACTTCAGTGAAGTGCTCGAGACGTCCCCCGATATCGGTTTTTTTGAAGTCCACGCCGAAAACTACATGGTGGCCGGCGGGCCTTTCCATCACTACCTGGGCTTGATCCGCGAACAGTACCCGCTGTCGCTGCACGGTGTAGGCCTGTCCATTGGCGGCGAAGGTCCGCTGAACGACGAGCACCTGGCGCGCTTGGCCACGCTGATCGAACGCTATCAACCCCACTCCTTTTCCGAACACCTGGCCTGGTCCAGCCACGGCCCGGTGTTTCTCAATGATTTGCTGCCGCTGGCGTATGACGATGAAACCCTGAAGCGGGTGTGCGAACACATCGACCAGGTACAAACCCGCCTGCAGCGGACCATGCTGCTGGAGAACCCGTCGACCTATCTGCAATTCCAGTGCTCCACCCTGGAAGAGACCGACTTCATCAGCGAAGCGATTCGCCGCACCGGCTGCGGGCTGCTGCTGGACGTGAACAATGTGTATGTGTCGTGCATCAACCATCAGCAAGACCCGCTGAAGTACATCGAGGCCTTGCCGTTGCACGCCGTGGGCGAGATTCACCTGGCAGGGTTTGCCGAAGACACCGACAGCCTCGGCGACCGTTTGCTGATTGACGATCACGGCGCCCCCATCGACAACGCGGTATGGCAGCTCTACCAGCACGTGCTCACCCGCACCGGCCCGGTCGCCACGCTGATCGAGCGCGACAACCAGGTGCCGGCGTTCAGCGTGCTGCACGCTGAAGCACGCGAGGCCGACCGGTTTCTGCTGGAGGTGCGTGCATGAGCCGCCAGGACGTCTTTAGCCGCGCCCTGCTGTCCCCCGAGGAAAACTGCCCGCAAGGCTTGTTCAGCTGCAACGGCGCCGATCCGGCCAGTCGTTTTGCGGTGTATCGCAACAATGTCCATAGCTCGCTGATCAACGCGCTGGCCGCCGGCTACCCGGTCACCCTGCAACTGGTGGGCGATGAGTTTTTTCGGGCGATGGCCGGTGTGTATGTCCAGGGTTTCCCGCCGACAAGCCCTCTGATCAATGAGTACGGCAGCGACCTGGCGGACTTTATCCAGGGCTTCGCGCCCGCCGCCAGCGTGCCTTACCTGGCTGATGTGGCGCGCCTGGAGCGATTGCGGGTGAGGGCCTACCACGCGGCAGACGCACAGCCACTGGATCAACAGGAGGTCATCGCCACCCTGCAACAACAGTCGGACCTGGGCGAACTGCGCCTGCAACTGCATCCATCCCTGGCCACCCTGAACTCGGCCTACGCCGTGGTGGCTTTATGGGCGGCGCATCAGACCGGCGAATCCCTCGCCACCCTCGACCCCTTCCATGCCCAAAGCGCGCTGGTGCTACGCAATGGCCTGCACGTGCAGGTATTTCACATCGACAGCGGCTCAGCGACGTTTATCAACAGCCTGAACAACGGTTGGCCGTTGGAAATGGCCGTGGCCTACGCCCTCGATGCGGCCGCCGAATTTGACCTGCACCAATGCCTGGCCCTGCTGATCGGTCACGGCGCCATCACCCACTTGCACACAGAACCCAAGGTATCGCCATGAACACCACCGCTCCCGGGCTGATCCAACGGATCATCCAGTGCTTCGAGAAAATCCCCTACAGCCTGATCGCCTTTGTCGCACGCTTCTCTATCGCAGCGGTGTTCTGGAAATCCGGCCAGACCAAGGTCGAAGGCTTCGCCGTGGACCTGATCGGCGGTACCTTCCAGCTGGGCTGGCCGCACTTGGCGCCGTCCACCCTGCCGCTGTTTCGCAGCGAATACCACGTGCCGCTGCTGTCTGCGGAAGTGGCGGCGCACATGGCTGCGTTCGCCGAGCATTTCTTCCCGGTGCTGATCCTCGTGGGGTTTGCCACGCGATTCTCGGCGCTGGCGCTGCTGGGCATGACCCTGACCATCCAGCTTTTCGTCTACCCGGACGCCTACCCGACCCACGGCACCTGGATCGCATTGCTGCTGCTGTTGATGGCCAAGGGGCCGGGCAGCTTCTCGATTGATCATCTGATCGCCCGGCGCTACCGCTAAAGGCGATCGAGGGCTTCGCCGCTGCGCTTGAACCAGCCCACCAGATAATCTGCGAGTACCTGGGTGCGGCGCGGCAGGCCGCCCTGATACGGATGGACCAGGTACATCGGCATGCTGCGGGTCTGATAATCCCGCAGGAGCCAGCGCAGGCGACCGTCAGCCAATTCCGCGTGCAGCACGTAGGACGGCAAGCGCGCGATGCCCGCCCCCACCAGTGCAGCCTTCTTCAACAAGTTGTAATGGTTGGAGGCAAAGGTCCCGGATACGCGAACCCGCAGCAGCTCATGCTGCTGGTGATACAGCCACTCTTCACGGCCGCTGTAGTGGCTGTTCAGCAAGCAGTTGTGGCCCACCAGTTCCGCCGGCGTCAGCGGCTCGCCGTGCTGTTCCAGGTAAGCCGGGCTGGCGCAGGTCATCTCGTGCCAGGCGAGCAACGGCTTGGCGACCAGACGCTCGTCGTTAGCGACCTCCGAACGCACCGCCAGATCAAAACCGTCCCGTGCCAGGTCCCGATACTGATTGTTGAGCTCCAGTTCGATCTGCACCTGTGGGTACTCCCGGGAAAACTCCAGCAGCAACCCATCGAAGAAGGTTTCGCCCAGGGAAACCGGAACCGTCATACGCACCGGGCCGACGAGATCATCCTTGAGCCTGGCCAATGCCTGACGTGCCCGCTCCACCTGGACCACCAACGCCTGGGCTTGCGGCAACAGCGCCGCACCCGCCGCCGTCACGCTCAGGCGGCGGGTGGTGCGATGCAACAACACCACCGAAAACTGCGCTTCCAACTGGCTGATGCGCTTGGACAGTTGCCCTTTGCTGCAGCCCAGTTGCTGGGCCGCCAAGGTAAAGCTGCCGGCTTCGATCAACACGGCAAATGCGGCGAGGTCATCCATTTCGCTCATGGATTGTTTCCAATTGAAAACCAAAGGTTGCCTATTAGTGCACTTATCCGCGCAAAAAATCACTCTAGACTGAAACCTCACCTACACATCTGGAGGAAGGCACGATGAAAATCCTGTTGATTGGCGCAAGCGGCACCGTGGGTTCGGCGGTCAAGGCAGAACTGTCCCAACGGCATGAAGTGATCAGCATCGGTCGCAAAAGTGGCGACTTCCAGGTCGATATCAGCGACAGCGCCTCGATCCGCAAACTGTTCGAACAGACCGGCAAATTCGACGCACTGATCTGCGCCGCCGGCAGCGTCAACTTCGTGCCCCTGGGCGACATGAGCGAAACCGATTTTGACCTGGGCCTGCAAGACAAGCTGATGGGCCAGGTCAACCTGCTGCTGATTGGCCGCGAGTTCGCCAATGACGGCGCGTCGTTCACCTTCACCAGCGGCATTCTCAACCGCGATCCGATTCGCACCGGTGCTTCGGCTGCCCTGGTCAACGGCGCGCTGGATGCATTCGTGAAAGCCGCTGCGATCGAACTGCCCCGCGGCCTGCGCATCAACTCGGTCAGCCCTACCGTCCTGCTGGAAGCCATGGGCAGCTACGCGCCGTACTTCCGTGGGTACAAACCGGCTCCGGGTGCAGAAGTGGCGTTGGCCTACGCGAAAAGCGTGGAAGGCTTGCAGACCGGGCAGACGTTTATCGTTGGTTGACCAGCCTGAAAAGCCGTCACCGTTGAACCCAGGGCATCCATTTACGGAGCATGTCCTGGGGGACGGAAAACTGTATTTCTCGTGTGTTCAGCACACCCATGACAGTGGCGCCATCACTCACGTTGTAGCCGTCTACGTATGTCGAAACCTGCTTGTTGTAAGCCAGTAAAGTAATTGCAGCCGTGCGGGCCCTGGCCTCCGGGCTCAGCGTGACATTGACCGAAATAAAGTCCGGGCTACTGTCAGGCGTCCTCTTCACGGTGATCGAGATCTCGGTAAAGTCAGTGGCAGAGGAGTACTCCAGCCGCGCCGGTTCACTGCCCAGTGCAGAACCCGTCACCAGTAACAGCCCCCACAGATTCCATCGAATAGTCATCGCGGCTTTCCGAATAAAAGAGAAAGACGTTCCCATGACCGTTCACATCCCTCTATAGGAAAAGTCCCAGCAGGGATGATCGCCCCCGGCACACCTTATTCAACCTGTGTCCCGGGCTTGTGATGCACCGCCAGCCTGCGTAACGTGGCGGCACTTATCAGGAGACCCGATGATGCGTGCCGCCCGTACCCTAGCCTTGTTTGCCCTGCTGCCCCTGTTCGCCGCCTGCCAGATGTTCGATAACGAGCCGGCCAAGCCCTCTCTCGCCGGGATGACCCGCATGCAGGGCGAGTTGACGGCCCAGGGTGACAAACTGCTGTTCCAGCCCTGCAACGACAAACGCAACTACGTGGTCAACGACACCGGTGGCACCAGCATCCTGCAGGAGGCCGCCTCCCTGGCCGGCCAGCAAGGCGCACTGTTTGCCGACCTGCGTGGCAAGTTCTCCGGCGTCGCCAGCGGCACCCAGGGCACGGTGGACCTGCAACAGGTGTACCGCGTCGAGCGCTCGACCTCGGCCTGTGATGACCCGGACTTCAAGCGCATGATCCTGCGGGCCAACGGCCACAAACCGGCCTGGGCGATGAACGTCACCGCCAAGGGCATGGTGCTGGAGCGTGAAGGCCAGCCACCATTGGCCGTGCCGTATGTGGAAGAGCAATCGGGCGACGGACGGTTCAACCTGATGACCGAAGCGAATAACCAGCACATCGAACTGTGGGTGGCCCCGCAACGCTGTGTCGACAGCGCCAGCGGCAGCCTGCAGCACATGTCCGCCGAGCTTCGGGTCAACGGCCAGGTGCAACGCGGTTGCGCGTCGTTCGGCGGTTCGCGAGACGACTGATTGCGCCCTGCGCTGTTTTAGCATGACGGGAAACCGCTGTTGGGGCTTATAATCGCCGGTTTGCAAAACAGCCGGCCTCTTTGCCCGCCGCCTACCGGATTCCTGTCATGTTACGAATCACCGAACTCAAGCTGCCCATCGACCATCCCGAAGAAGACCTGCGGCCTGCCATTGTGCAACGCCTGGGCATCGCCAGTGATGACCTGCTCGATTTCACCCTGTTCAAACGCAGCTACGACGCCCGCAAGAAATCGTCGGAGCTGTGCTTCATCTACACCATCGACCTGGAAGTCAAAGGCGAGGCGGCCCTGCTGCTCAAGTTCGCCGACGACCGCAACGTCAACCCGGCGCCGGACATCAGCTACAAGGTCGTGGGCCATGCGCCGGAAGGCCTGACCGAGCGGCCGATCGTCGTCGGTTTTGGCCCGTGCGGGATCTTCGCCGGGCTGTTGCTGGCACAGATGGGTTTCAAGCCGATCATCCTCGAGCGCGGCCGCGAAGTGCGCCAGCGCACCAAGGACACCTGGGGCCTTTGGCGCAAGAATGTGCTGAACCCGGAATCCAACGTGCAGTTCGGTGAAGGCGGCGCCGGGACCTTCTCCGACGGCAAGCTCTACAGCCAGATCAAGGACCCGAAATTCCACGGTCGCAAGGTGCTGCACGAGTTCGTCAAGGCCGGTGCGCCAGATGAAATCCTCTACGTCAGCAAGCCGCACATCGGTACGTTTCGCCTGACCGGCGTCGTGGAAAACATGCGCCAGCAGATCATCGCCCTGGGCGGTGAAGTGCGCTTCGAGCAGCGGGTCACCGACGTGCTGATCGAAGACGGCCAGTTGAATGGCGTGGTGGTGGATGGCGGCGAGCAGATCCTGTCCAAACACGTAATCCTGGCCCTCGGCCACAGCGCCCGCGATACCTTCCGCATGCTGCATGGCCGTGGCGTGTACATGGAAGCCAAGCCGTTCTCGGTGGGTTTCCGTATCGAACACCCGCAGTCGCTGATCGACGCAGCACGCCTGGGCAAGTACGCCGGCCACCCGAAACTCGGGGCCGCCGATTACAAACTGGTGCACCACGCCAAGAACGGCCGTTCGGTGTACAGCTTCTGCATGTGCCCGGGCGGTACCGTGGTCGCGGCGACATCAGAGCCGAACCGCGTAGTAACCAACGGCATGAGCCAGTACTCCCGTAACGAACGCAACGCCAACTCCGGGATCGTGGTGGGCATCACCCCGGAAGTGGATTACCCGGGCGGCCCGCTGGCCGGGATCGAGTTGCAGGAACGCCTGGAATCCCACGCGTTCATCCTCGGCGGCAGCAACTACGAAGCACCGGCGCAGCTGGTGGGTGATTTCATCGCCGGCAAGCCGTCCACCGCCATCGGTACCGTGGAGCCATCCTACAAGCCCGGCGTAGCCCTGGGTGACCTGGCGCTGGCGTTGCCGGAGTTTGCCATCGAAGCCATCCGCGAAGCGTTGCCGGCGTTCGAGAAGCAGATCAAGGGCTACTCGCTGCACGACGCGGTCCTGACCGGGATCGAGACCCGCACTTCTTCGCCGCTGCGGATTACCCGTAACGAGTCGATGCAGAGCCTGAACGTGAAAGGCCTGTTCCCGGCGGGCGAAGGTGCCGGTTATGCCGGTGGGATTTTGTCGGCGGGTGTCGACGGGATTCGGATTGCCGAGGCGCTGGCGCGGGATATGTTGGGCCTGGAGGCTTAACCACTGCGCTGAAAACGCAGCAGATCAAATGTGGGAGCGGGCTTGCTCGCGAATGCGGTGGATCAGCCGAATCATGTATTGGCTGACACTCCGCATTCGCGAGCAAGCCCGCTCCCACATTGATAACGCGGTGTTTTAGATATTGGCGCGCAGGATGCTTTCCGGCAACGGTTGCCCCCGCTCGACACTCGCCGCAACGGCCGCAATCAAACCCTCCAACTCATACCCCTGCCCTGCAAGCCAGGCCTGATCGTAATAGGTCGTGGCATAGCGCTCACCGCCGTCACACAAGATCGCCACGATCGAGCCCGACTCCCCTGCCGCCTTCATCTGCTGCGCCGCGATCAACGCACCGATCAGGTTGGTGCCACTTGAGCCGCCTACTCGCCGCCCCAAGCGCTGCGCCAGGTAATGCATGGCCGCCAGGGACAGCGCATCCGGCACCTTGACCATCGCATCAATCACTTTCGGCAGGAAAGACGCCTCAACCCGTGGCCGGCCAATACCTTCGATGCGCGAGCCACAGTCCAGGCGCAGGCTGGCGTCGCCGCTCAGGTAGTAGTCGAAAAACACCGAACGCTCCGCGTCCGCGCACAACACTCGGGTGCAGTGCTGGCGATAACGCACATAACGCCCCAACGTCGCCGTGGTGCCACCCGTGCCGGGGCTGGAAATCAGCCAACTCGGCTCCGGATAACGCTCAAAGCGCAGTTGCTGGAAGATCGATTCAGCGATGTTGTTGTTGGCGCGCCAGTCAGTGGCACGTTCGGCATAGGTGAACTGGTCCATGAAATGGCCACCGCTTTCCTGCGCCAGGCGCTCGGATTCGGCGTAGATCTGCGTCGGATCCTGCACCAGATGGCTCTTGCCCCCGTAGAACGCGATCTGCGCAATCTTTTCCTGGGAAGTGGTGGCCGGCATCACCGCAATAAACGGCAAGCCCAGCAGCCTGGCGAAGTACGCCTCGGAAATCGCCGTGGAACCGCTGGAGGCTTCGATCACCGGTGCACCGGGCTTGAGCCAGCCGTTGCACAACGCATAGAGGAACAACGAACGCGCCAACCGATGTTTCAGGCTGCCGGTGGGATGGCTGGACTCATCCTTGAAATACAACTCGATACCTGGCAAACCCTGCATTGGCAAGGGGATCAGGTGGGTGTCGGCGCTACGCTGGAAGTCCGCTTCAATAATGCGAATGGCTTCGCGGGCCCATTGGCGGTTGTCGCTCATGATCGGTTTCTCTAAGGATTTCAGACCTGATCTTAGGATGTTTCCTACACTCCACACAGATACAGTCATGACTCAATTGGACACACAATTTTCGGGGTCTGGCGCGCAAGTGATCAGACCGATTCCTTATAACAAATAAGAATATAACTTTTGTTTTAACAACTAACGGTACGGGTTAGGGTACCCACCTATTGAACTTTGATTGGAGAGCATCCCTTGCCTCTGCGTAGCACTTTCACCCGTTTCTTCCAGCTGGAAGCCGCCAGCGGTCTGCTCCTGATCGCTGCTGCCGCTTTGGCGCTGATCATCAACAACTCACCGCTGTCGCACCTCTACGCGAGTTTTCTCGACGTGCCGGTGGTCGCACAAATCGGCGCCCTGAAAATCGCCAAGCCGGCGCTGCTGTGGATCAACGACGGCCTGATGGCCCTGTTCTTCCTGCTGATCGGCCTTGAGGTCAAACGCGAGTTGCTCGACGGCCAACTGTCCAAGCCTTCGCAAGTGGTACTGCCGGGAGCGGCAGCCATCGGCGGCATGGTCGTGCCCGCGCTGATCTATTGGGCGCTGAACAAGGACAACCCGGCCGCCCTGGGTGGCTGGGCAATCCCCATGGCCACCGACATTGCCTTCGCCCTGGGCGTATTGGCCCTGCTGGGCAAGCGCGTGCCGGTTTCGCTGAAGTTGTTTCTGATGACCCTGGCCATCATCGACGACCTTGGCGCGATCATCGTCATTGCACTCTTCTACTCCGCCGACCTGTCCGGCGCCTCGTTGGCCGGTTCAGCAGCGTGCCTGATCGCCTTGATTGCGATGAACCGGCTGGGTGTCGTCAAGCTGGGGCCCTACATGATTGTCGGGCTGATCCTGTGGGTCTGCGTGCTCAAGAGCGGCGTACACGCCACCCTCGCGGGCGTTACATTGGCGTTCTGCATCCCGCTGCGCACCAAAAACGCCGAGCCATCGCCGCTGCTGACCCTGGAACACGCCCTGCATCCCTGGGTGGCCTACGCGATCCTGCCGCTGTTTGCCTTTGCCAATGCCGGCGTCTCGCTGGCTGGCGTCAACCTCGAAAGCTTCACCCACCACGTGCCAATGGGCATCGCCGCCGGCCTGCTGCTGGGCAAGACCGTTGGCGTACTGGGTTTCACCTGGGTCATGGTAAAAACCGGCCTTGCCGCACTGCCCGCCGGCGCCAACTGGGGCCAGGTGCTGGGCGTGGCGGTCCTGTGCGGCATCGGCTTCACCATGAGCCTGTTTGTCGGCTCCCTGGCGTTTGTGCCGGGCAGCAGTGAATACGCGGGTATGGACCGGATGGGCATCCTGACCGGGTCGATACTGGCGGCGCTGATCGGGTATGCGGTGACGGCGATGGCCAGTCGCAAGCAGGCGCTCGTACAAGCCTGACCGTTAAGAACAATCGCTCCCCCAACAAAAAACCCCAACCGGCCACCCGGTTGGGGTTTTTCTTTTCCTGCAACCTTACCCTTAACGAGTAACGCGGCTGGTTCCGTCCACCGTCATGATGCGGACGCGGTCGCCGATGCGGAAGATTTCGTTCTCTTGAACCGCCTGGACGTAGGCGCGCATGCTGCCATCATCTTCGCGGACGGTGATTTCAACCCCCTGGGTGCGGGTCAGGCCTTCCTCGGTGGCCGAGCCCAGCAGGCCGCCGGCGACTGCGCCGATAACGGCGGTCACGATGCTGCCACGGCCGCCGCCGATGGCGCTGCCGCCAACGCCGCCGATGACTGCGCCCGCAGCGCCGCCGATTGGGGTCTTGGTGCCTTCGATTTTCACCGGACGCAGGGATTCGATGGTGCCCATGCGAACAGTCTGTACACGACGAGCTTCGTCACGGGAGTACGAGTCGCCGGTCAGACTCGAGGCGCAGCCACCCAGCAGCAGCGACAGGGTGGTAAAGCAGGCAACTAGTAAAACGGACTTACGCATAGCATCAACTCCAAAGGACAGGTATCCATTAAACCGCTGTGGCTTGCCGCCTGTCACGGCATGCCGGGCAGAAAATTGTTTTCATTCAGCCTTAGTACAGAGAACCTGTACCGAAAAACTCGACGAACGGTAGCGTTCCCACCTCCCTCAGGATCTTGATGGACGCTGTCATCATTGTAGCTAACGGCCGCATAACGCAGCGCAGCGCTACCCATCCAAGGCCTCTGACTAGAGACTTCGGCGTGCAGCGCTACATTCAGGCGAGGTGACGAAAGGTGGGCTCAGGGCGCCAGGCGCTCACGGGTCCAGTCGGCCCCCTGCAAGCGGAAGTTCAAGCGGTCGTGCAAACGACTCGCGCGGCCTTGCCAGAACTCGATGCGCTCCGGCAGCAGGCGGTAACCACCCCAGTGTTCGGGGCAATCAGGCTGGGTATCGCTGAAGCGTTGTTCGGTGGCCTTGAGCAGCGCCTGCAACTCTTCGCGGTCCCTGATTACCCGGCTTTGCGGTGAAGCCCAGGCACCCAGGCGGCTACCCAGGGGACGGACCTGGAAGTAAGCATCCGACTCCTCGGGCGAGACCTTGACCACCCGACCTTCGATGCGCACCTGGCGCTCCAGGGTCGGCCAGAAGAAGGTCATGGCGGCAAACGGTCGCGCCGCGAGTTGTTCGCCCTTGGCGCTCTGATAATTGGTGAAGAAGGTAAAGCCCTGTGTATCCAGGCCCTTGAGCAGCAGAATCCGGCAGTGCGGGCGACCGTCCTGGTCCACCGTAGCCAGGGTCATGGCATTGGCCTCCACCGGTGGCTGTTCGGTTTTCACCGCGTCGGCGAACCACTGGTGGAACAAGGCAAACGGTTCATCCGGGGCCTGGGCCTCGCTCAAACCGTCCCGTGTGTAGTCACGGCGCATATCGGCCAGTGCCTGGGTCATGCGGCTTTATCCTTCTTGCTCAAATAATCAGTTCTTCGCCTGGTCGTTGGTAGCAGCTGGAGCGGCGGCCTTGGCAGGTGCTGGCTTTTTAGCGGCAGGCTTGGCCGGGGCCTTTTTGGCAGCCGGCTTGGCGGCAGCTTTCTTGGCGACGGTTTTTTTCGCCGGAGCGGCAGATTTTTTGACCGGAGCAGCGGCTGGAGCAGGAACGTCCTGCACAGCGACCATTTCAGCCTTCGGCGGGTTGGCCGAGTTGTACTTGCTCAACAGGGCCAGCATGGTGGTGCGCTGGGTGAACATGATTTCCATGCGACGGTTCAGGGCGCGGCCCTGGTTGCTGTCGTTGGCGGCACGCGGCATCAGGTCACCCATGCCACGCAGCATCAGGCGGTCCTGCTTCAGGCCGCTGAGGCTGAAGATCGAAGCGATGGACTGTGCACGTTCCTTGGTCAGGGCCTGGCTCACCGGCTCGGCACCCGAGGTATCTACATGGCCCAGGACCAGTACGGCGGTCTTCGGATCGCCTTCAACGGCCTTGGCAACACGGGTGAACGGACCCAGGGTCACCGGCAGCAACATCGCCGGGCGTTTCGGGTTGTAGGAGCCGTCAACCGGAGCAATCACCACCAATACGTTGTCGCGGCGTTCCAGTTGCAGGTTGCTGTCCTTGATCGCGAGACGCAGGCGTGGCTCGTAGTCGTCCAACCAGGCCTGGGTGATTTTTGGATCAGGCATCGGGATGTTGGCGACGTCGACCTTGGCCAATGGCTTTGGCTTGCTTTCGAACGGCCACCACCATTTGGTATCGGTATCCGTCTTGGCAACGGCAGGTGCAGCGGCCGGTGCATCAGCCGGGGCGCCGGAGGCAGGCGTTGCCGCCTTGAGGTCGGCCTTCAGGTCTGCCTTGGCGTCGTCGGCTTTCGACGAGAACGGCCACCAGCTAGAGCCGGTATCCGCCTTCGCAACCGGTGCAGGTGCAGGTGCAGCAGCCGGTGCTACCGGCGCTGGCGCCTTGGCCGCTACCGCCGGCTTGGCATCCGGCTTGGTGTCGGCCTGGCTCACTGCGTCCTTGGTAGCAGCCTTATCGGAGCCAAATGACCACCAATGCCCGCCCTCGGCATCATTTTGTGGGGTTTGTGCACAGCCAGTAATAGTGAGGCATAGCGCCAGTGCCAAGGACTTGTTCGATAACATGAGATATCCACAAAATGAGAAAAAACCAGGGGCCTGAATGACCCGTTAAACAGACGCTTTTGGAACATTAAAGTTACAACATTTTGCCTAGCGTCTTTTTGTATGTGCCTTTGTAACAAAAAAACGCAAGACAGCAAGCTATTTACAGACAACCGGCCAATATTCTTACCAACTTTTGCGCCCGCGGGTCCATAAGTACATAAGGGCCCAATGTATTGGTCACGAAACCAAAGGCTACATCATGTTCCGGATCGGCAAACCCCACCGAACCACCGGCCCCGGGATGCCCAAAGGCCCGTGGGCCAAGGCCGAACGTGGCGTTTGGCACGTGCGGTTGATCCAACATGCAACCCAGCCCGAACCGGGTTTGTGTCAATAAGGTTTTATCCGGGCCGATACTGTGTTCGCGGGTCAACTCTTCGAGCATATCGGCTTCCAGCAAACTACCGTCGAGCAGCCCACTATAAAAACCCGCCAGACTTCGCGCATTACCGTGACCATTTGCCGCTGGCTGCTGCATACGCCGCCATTCGGGTTTATTAGTGCTGGTCAGAATAGACGGTGGATTGGTAAATGCACGGGTAGTCATCGCCGTCGGCTCGCGCATCGTTACTTGAAGTAAACGTTGTGCCGCCTCATCGCCAACATTGCCCTTGCCTCGGGCTATATGGGCAACTCGATAAAACTCTTCATCTGCCAACCCCACATGAAAATCCAGGCCCAGTGGCCGTGCAACCCGGGCCACGATGGACTCGCCCGGCCCACGACCGTCGGCGCGGCGCAGCAACTCGCCCACCAGCCAACCATAGGTAATCGCCGCATAACCGTGCCCTTCCCCGAGCTTCCACCATGGCGCTTCGGCGGCGAGGGCGTCGACCATCATCTGCCAGTCGTACAGGGCTTCGGCGGGCAGCGTTTCACGCAGGGCCGGCAACCCGGCCTGGTGACAGAGCAGATGACGCAGGGTGATGGCTTCCTTGCCCGCGGCAGCAAACTCCGGCCAGTACTTGGCGACCGGCGCATCCAGCTGCAACTTGCCTTCGGCCACCAGTTGCAGCGCCGTGACGGCCGTAAAGGTCTTGGTGCAGGAGAACAGATTGGCAATGGTGTCGCTGTGCCAGGCCTCGGCACCGTCCTTGTCGGCGGTACCGGCCCACAAGTCGACGACGGTTTCGCCGCCAATCTGGATGCACAGCGCGGCACCACGTTCCTGAGGGTCGTCGAACAGCGCGGCGAAGGCTTCACGCACCGCTTCGAATTGAAGCTCGTAATGACCCTGAATCTGCACCTAAGCCCCCTTGGAAAAGTACTACAGAAAGTGGCCGACATTGTTCCAGCCATTGAGCGATTTGTGAACCCGCTCTCGTCGATCAGCCCCCATCAATGACCTTTGCCGGAATGCCCGCCGGAATGCTCTGCACCCGGCGCTGCTGCATTGCCTTCACGCCCGGGCTTGCCGCCCTCACCGGCGTGGACCGCTGCGGCAGCCTTGGCCTTTTCGGCCTCCTTGCCCAGCTGATCGACGGCAGCCAGGTTACTTTTGCGCACACTGTCGACAAACCCCTGGAACGGCACATCGGTGATGCCGACTAGGCCGAAGTGGCCGTTTTCGCCGTCAAGCAAACGGCCGGTGACCGGCTGGTCCAGGTACTGGAACCAATGCACGCCGACGATCGACGGCTCGGCCATGGCCTGCTTCAGGAAGTTGGCGTAGGCAACCCCACGATCCTCTTCCCGGGCCAGCTGCGTCACGCCGCCCCAGAACGGGCCGCGGTCCGCCGAGCCGAAGTTGAATTCGGTGATCAGCACCGGCTTGTCCAACGTCCGCAGGGCCGCGAAGTCGTAGCCGTCCTGAGGTTTGAGGGTGTACATGTTGAAGCTCAGCACATCGCAATATTGCGCGCAGGACGCCACCGCTTCCGGCGTGCTGACCGCGTATCGGCCACCCAGCAACAGCTGGTTGGGCGCATGCCATTTCAATGCATCGGAGATAGTCTTGAAGTAGGCGTCGGCAAAGGTCTTCTGGAAGTACTTGAAGTCCGCTTCGATTTCCGGGCGCTCCGGGCTTGGCATTGGCGGCACAAAGCCCGGGTCTTCCATCAGTTCCCAGGCGGGCAGCTCGATGCCCCAGGCCCTGGAAAGCCCCTCCTGGTTGCGGTACTTGTCGCGCAATTGCTTGAGAAACGCGCGCTTGGCCGGCACGTCGGTGGTCATGCGCAGGGTGCCGTAGGCCAGGGCGTAGCGGGATTTCGCATCATCACCGGGACCGGCCCAGGCCAGTTCGTTGTCGGCAAAGAAGCCGATCAGCCACGGGTCGTCGCGATGGTCACGGGCGGCAATTGCCACCGCACGCTCGGTGGCCATGGCGAAGCGCGGGTCGAACGGGTCGGGCATGCCGCCCCACCAATCGGTGCCGGTGCTGATGCTCGCGTAATCACCGACGATCGACAGTGGCAAGGTGTAAGGCACGCGGTCGGCGGTCGCCAGCTGCGGCGCACTCCAGTTGCCGACAGTATTGAAACCCCAGGCCCGCAGGCGGTCGAGGGTGTGGCTGACCCAGCGTTTCTGGTCGAAACCTTCCGGAGCACAAGGTGCCGGCGGCACGCACGGCTGGCCATAGGTACGCTGCAGGTTGGCGCCATAGAAGTCGTACCAGCGGCCGACATTAAAGCTGCGCCCCTGATCGGCACCATTGCCGCTGCGGCTGTCACCGCTGCCGTAGTATTTGTCGAAAGGCTCGCCGGCCTTGGGCAGCGCGGCAAACATCCATTCGCGGCCCGCCACGTAGGTCTGGCTGTTGTCCGGGGCGACGGTATTGACGCCCAGGGAGTAGAACGGATGGCCTTCCGGTGTCACCAGGTACCAGCGCCCGTCGCGCTTCTCGGTGCGGAAGAAGCCGCTGGCGTCAAAGGCCGGGCCCTTGTTCCAGCCGCCGAATTTGTCCAGGGAGGCCTTGTCGCGCTCGGCCAGCCAGCCCTTGAGCTGTTGCTGTTCCTTGACCGCTGCGGCCCTCAACTGCTCGTCGCTGCTGACTTTCTCCGGCCACCGGGCGCGGGTGGACTGCCCATAGGCGTCCACCAGATCGCTGTAGGTAGCCTTGAGTACCGGCGCGATGTCCTGCACGCCAAAGCGTTCGAGCAAGATGCTTTGGGCAACGTTCGGCTTGATCATCGACAGGGTCACCGACACGATCTGGCTGCGGTCGATCTCCCCTTCGCTGCTGGCCAGCAGCACGCGCTGGCCATCGACGGTGATCGGCATCGGCGGGCCGGCCTTCATCCCCTGGCTCAGGGGCGAGTTGGCTTGCAGCGGAATCAACAGCGTTTGCGCGGGACCGGCTGGCAGGTCGATACGGCTGAACAGCGTTCGGCCGTCATTGCTCTGCACCTTGACGTACAGGGTCAGCGCCCAGTCCATCGCACTTTGAATACGCAGGCTCATGGCACCGGATTGCGACCAGTCCCAGGCGCCGGTCTGCGGGCTGAGCACCAGGCTCGGTTCGGCCGCCGGGTTGAAGGTGATACGGCGCAGCACTTCGCCTTCAGCGGTTTGTTCGGCGTTGTATTGCGGCAGGCTGGCGTCCTGGGTCGCCACCTTGACCACATCGGCGGGCCGTACAAAGTTGAACAAGGTTTGTTGCCCGGCAGGCGCAGCCAGCAATGGCGCGGCAAACAACAGGGCAAAAACAGCGGGCAGCGTGCGAATCATGTGAACAAGGTTCTCCCAAACGGCCGGTGACTGGCCTGATGACGTGAAGCGATGGTGAGATAGACCACAAAGTGGGCGAATTCGCCCACTGGGCCTTAAGAAATTTCCCGCCGAAACGGCGGTAAAGCATTCAGGATAGCTTTCCCATAGCGCTGGGTAACCAGACGCCGGTCAAGCAAGGTGATGGTGCCGCGATCTTCTTCGGTACGCAGCAGGCGGCCGCAGGCCTGGACCAGTTTCAAGGAAGCGTCCGGCACCGAGATCTCCATGAACGGATTGCCGCCCCGGGCTTCGATCCATTCGGCCAACGCGGCTTCCACCGGATCATCCGGCACCGAGAACGGGATCTTGGCGATCACCACGTGTTCGCAGTAGGCACCGGGCAAATCCACACCCTCGGCGAAACTCGCGAGGCCGAACAGCACGCTGGAATCGCCGCCATCCACCCGCGCCTTGTGCTTGTTCAGGGTTTCCTGTTTCGACAGGTTGCCCTGGATAAACACCTGCTTGCGCCAGTCACGGTCGAGGCCGTCGAACACGTCCTGCATCTGTTTGCGGGACGAGAACAACACCAGCGTGCCCCGTGAGCCCTCCACCAATGATGGCAGGTCACGAATGATCGCCGCCGTATGTGCCGGCGCATCCCGTGGGTCGGCCTTGAGGTCCGGTACCCGCAGCACACCGGCGTCGGCGTGATGGAACGGGCTGGGCACCACGGCGGTGACGGCCTTCTTCGGCAGCCCGGCGCGCATGCGGAAGCGGTCGAAGGTGCCCAGGGCCGTCAGCGTAGCCGAGGTGACCAAGGCACCGTAGGCCACGTTCCACAGATTGCGTCGGAGCATTTCCGCCGCCAGGATCGGGCTGGCGTTGACCTCGATATCGAACAGCGCACCGCTTTCCGACAGGGTCAGCCAACGGGCCATGGGCGGGTTGTCTTCCGGGTCTTCGACGGTAAAGGCGGTCCACAACTCCCAGTTGCCCTGGGAACGGGACAGCAGGCTGCCAAACAGCGGGTACCATTCTTCAGCCTGGTTGCTGGCGATGCCGATATTGACCTCGCCATCCATGCCTTCCTTGAGCAAATCGGTGAGACGGGTGAACAAGTCGGTCAGGCGCGAAAAGCCCTTTTTCAGCTCGACGCCCATTTCGCGCATGTGCTCGGGGATCAGCCCGCCAACGAAACGATGGCGCGGCCGTTCGCGGCCTTCCACATCTTCGCCGGGCTTGAAGTCTGCCACCTGTTCGCAGGCGCTGAACATGAATTGCTGCTGGGTCTTGATCTCCCGCGCCAGCTCCGGCACCTGCTCAATCAACTTGCCCAGGTCGCCCGGCAGCGGGTGCTGGGCGAGCAACTTGGTGAGGTTCTTGGCCGTGGTTTCCAGCCAGTCGGCGGTGGAGCGCAGCCGCGTGTAGTGAGCAAAGTGGCCGATGGCCTTGTCGGGCAGGTGATGGCCTTCGTCGAACACGTAGAGTGTGTCGCGCGGGTCGGGCAACACGGCGCCGCCCCCCAGGGCCAGGTCGGCGAGGACCATGTCATGGTTGGTGACAATAACGTCTACCTTGCCCATGCCTTCCCGGGCCTTGTAGAAGGCGCACTGGCCGAAGTTGGGGCAATGACGGTTGGTGCACTGGCTGTGATCGGTGGTCAGGCGTGCCCAGTCGGCGTCTTCCAGGGCATTGGGCCAGCTGTCGCGGTCGCCGTCCCATTTATTGCCCGCCAGTTTCTCGATCATGCTGGTAAACAGCTTCTGACTGACCTCATCGACTTCGATCTTGAAGCCTTCTTCTTCGAACAGCGAGGCAGTGGCGGTTTGCGCGTGGCCTTCCTGCAACAGCACGTCGAGCTTGGACAGGCACATATAGCGCCCACGGCCCTTGGCCAGGGCGAAGGTAAAGTTCAGTCCGCTGTTGCGCATCAGGTCGGGCAGGTCTTTGTAGACAATCTGCTCTTGCAGGGCGACGGTGGCGGTGGCAATCACCAGGCGCTTGCCGGCGGCCTTGGCGGTGGGGATCGCCGCCAGGCTGTAGGCCACGGTTTTACCGGTACCGGTGCCGGCCTCGACGGCCACCACGGCGGGGTCGCCACTGCGCCGACCTTCGTCGTCGGTGTCGATATCCCCGAGGACCTTGGCGACTTCGGCGATCATCAGGCGCTGGCCGTACCGCGGTTTCAAGCTCTTGGCTTCGAGAAAACGCGAGTAGGCGCCCTGGATCGTGGTTTTGAGTTCAGTGCTGATCATGGATAGTCGGGCGCAAAAAACGCTGGATAAATTTTCAGTGGTTCGGATCGGCCGCTATCATACCCCGCTAATTAATCCCGCGCAGAACGGAGTACCCCAATGACCGTCTTTAGCTTCGCTTACACCCTGCATGTACTGGCCGCCCTGATCTGGGTCGGCGGTATGTTTTTCGCCTGGATGATCCTGCGCCCCGCCGCCATGGCCGCGCTGGACGGGCCGGCCCGGCTGAAACTCTGGGTAAATGTGTTTCAACGTTTTTTCGTGTGGGTCTGGGTGGCGGTGCTGGTGTTGCCGATCAGCGGTGTCGGCCTGCTGCAACTGCGCTTCAGCGGGTTTGAGACCGCGCCGCGTTATGTACAGGTCATGATGGGGTTGTATGTGGTGATGACGGCGCTGTTTATCCGGATTCAGGCGCTGAAGTTGCCGGAGCTGCGCGTGGCGGTGGCGGCTGAGGATTGGTCGGCCGGGGCTGCGGCCTTGGGGCAGATTCGTAAATTGGTGGGGATCAACTTGATAGTGGGGTTGGTGCTGGTGGCGATTGCTTCGGCACGGCCGATGTTCTGAAGCGCCTAGTAGACCGCTTTCGCGAGCAAGCCCGCTCCCACATTTGGAATGCGTTTCAAATGTGGGAGCGGGCTTGCTCGCGAAAGCGTCAGGCCAGTCGCCTCAGAGCCTCTGAATGGTCACAGCACCCGCAGGCCCCGCTGGCCCCGGCTGCCCTTCCAACCCGGCCCGGCCCTTTTCGCCGCCATCCGCGCGGTACACCAGGCACCCCTTGGACTGCCCGCCTTTACCCGGCTTGCCCGCCGTGCCCGCCAAACCACCGGCTCCGCCGTCCACCCAGACCTTGATTTTCTCGCCCGGGAAGTCCTGCGGCAATTCCACACGGACCTGCGCGCCCGCCGCGCCCGGCAGCCCGTCGCCGCCGTTGTCGCCATTGGCGCCGCGCCCGGCCGAACCCCAGGTGCAGCCAGGGTCTTCGCCGTTGGCACCATCCAGCCCGGCATAACCCTGGGCACCCGCGCCACCGCGGGCATCCACCGACAGCTCATCGGCCGTCAGCGAGTTAATCCGCAACACCAGGTCACGCCCCGCCTTGGCCGGGCGCTCATGGGTACCGGGAGCGCCGCGTGAGGTGATCTGGCTGCCCTGCTCCAGCTGCGCCTGACGCACCTGCAGTTGCAACGTGGTGCTACCGGGCACGATGGCGATTCGCGCGTCGCGGCCCAGGTGCAGTTCATCCACCGTCACCTGGGTGATATTGGCGGGAATCAGCAAGGTGCCGTAATCCGCCACGTCCAGTCGCTCCAGTTGCAACACACCACTGCTGTTGGGCAGGCGCATCAACGAGTTGGTCTCGACGCTGACGCTCTGGGCCAGGGCAATGGGGCTGACCAGCAGGGCCAACAGAAAAACCTTACGCATGATTGGCCTCCTTGTTTACATCATTAGCCGGTGTCGGCGTCGAAAAGCTCTGCACATGGAACATACCCACCAGCAGGATCTGCAAGCGGTCACGCCAGGGATGGGCACGGGTTTTCACACTGCCGTTGAACAACAGCAGTTCCAGAACATGGGTCAGCAACAACAGGCTGCCGGCCAGGTTGACCAACAGGTGGAACGGGTTGATCAGCGGTGTGATCAGGTTGACCACCACCACGACCCAGAACAGCAACGTCAAGAATTTACCCAGCCCCCAAAACACCTTCATCCCGCACGCTCCCCTTGCACATTATTCTTTGGGCGCACAGTAACGACTTCTACAGGCGTTGTGCCAGTGAAGGATTAAAAAATTGATGAAGGGGCCCCTGGGGATTCCGCAGGGGCCTTGAGGCGGGGTCAGCGGTTGATCTGAATTTCCACGCGGCGGTTCAGCGCGCGGCCATCAGCGGTTTTGTTATCGGCTACGGGGTGGCTTTCGCCGGCGCCGGTCACGGAGACAAAACTGCTGCGCGGGATGCCGGAACTGACCAGGTAGTCGGTCACCGAATGAGCGCGTCGTTCAGAGAGTTTCTGGTTGTAGGCATCTTTACCGACACTGTCGGTATGCCCGCTGACGCGCAGCTGCGCACTCGGGGCCTCTTTTTTCAGGCGGGTGGCAATCACGTCGAGCTTGGTTTTGTCGGCAGCCGTGAGCTTCGCGGAGTCGAACTCGAAGTGCACGTCACGAATCACGATGGTTTCTTCCTTGACCACCACCACTTCCTCTTGAACCACCGCTACCGGCACCGGAGGGCAGCCATTGGCGTCGACCTGCACGCCTTTTGGCGTGCCAGGGCACTTGTCGCGGCTGTCCGGTACGCCATCGCCGTCCTCGTCACCGTCGCCATGCACCCAGCAATAGGCGCCAGCCATGCCGCCAATCAGCAGTGCGCCGTAGCCTGCATAGGACGAGCTTTGGGTCGCACCAATGGCAGCACCTGTCACACCGCCGACGGCGGCACAGGTGGGCCAGTCGGTTTTTTGCAAGCCTGCGCAACCTGTCAATACTCCGGTTAGCAGAACCAAGGGTAGAGCTGTCCGCATGATGCTCATCTGACTTTCTCCTGAGGGGATCGGCGGGGGCCGACGAGTGGAGTAAAGACGGCTCTTTTCATCTGCGCCAGCGTGTCACACCCCAGTATTCATTGGGCCGAGCGGTTTATTCTCGCCGCCCGCTCTAGGCCCGCACGCTCAGGCAGGCTAGTCTCTACGGTCCTGATGTGAGGATCTTCGATGACTGCCGGTATTTCTTCCCGTACACCCCAGCAAGCGCTCGCTGCGCTGCTTGATCTTCACGCGCCCAAACGCCTGCTGTTATTGGGCGCCAGCCAGTTCCCGGCGCTGGATGCCTTTAAGGAAGCACACCCGGATACCGTGGTGTCCTTCGCCGAGCCCGGCCCCTTGCCCACCGACCTCGCGGCCCAGCGTTTTGACCTGGCACTGGCGGTCGGTTGCCTGGAACACCTGTCAAAACCTGCGGGCCTGACCCTGCTGGGGGGCATCCGCAACCTCAATGCCAGTCGCATTGCGGTGCTGGTGGACCTGGAGGCCTGCCACTGGAAAGACACCGATTTCTTCTCCCTGGCCCTGCAAGCCAGCGAGCGTTTCCAGCGCGACGATCAGGTTTTGACGCTGTTTACCTATGATCTGCTTGACTATAAACAGGTGCCGGATTGGCTGAACGCCCGCTTCTGGGCCAACCCGCAAAACTTTGGAAAGTATTGGTGGTAACCCAATGAGTACATCCATTTGCCCCTGCGGCAGTGGCAACCTGCTGGATGCCTGCTGCGGTCATTATCACGCCGGCCACCCGGCCCCCTGCGCCGAAGCGCTGATGCGTTCGCGCTACAGCGCCTATGTGCTGGGCCTGGTGGACTACCTGGTGGCAACCACCCTGCCTGCGCAGCAAGCCGGGCTGGACACCACCGCCATCGGCGCCTGGAGCGCCCAAAGCACCTGGCTGGGCCTTTCAGTGGAAAGCTCCGAGGTGTTCGGCGGCCAGCCGGAACACGCCTTCGTGACCTTTACCGCTCGCTGGCATGACAGCACCGGCGAACACAGCCACCGCGAGCGCTCATCTTTCGTACAGAACAATGAGCACTGGTACTTTATCGACCCGACAGTGGACGTGAAGGCCGGGCGTAATGACGCCTGCGTGTGTGGCAGCGGGCAGAAATTCAAGAAGTGCTGTTCCGGCTACCTCTGACATTCATTGATACCCGACAGGCTCTCGCTTGCTATGCTGACTCTTCACACGGAGTAACGGCATGGTTTCTCAGGCGCGGGTATTCAGGACTTACAGCCTTCTGCTGGCATTGATGCTGGGGCTCTCCGGCTGCGCGTCGTGGTTCGCCGACGATACGCCCGCCCCCGAGGTGCGTCTGGTCAAGGTCGACCCCGTGCGGGTCAAGTTGCTGGAGCAGAAGTTCAAGCTGTATTTCCGCGTGGATAACCGTGACGACAACGACCTGACCGTACGCGGCCTGGTTTACAAGGTCAGCCTCGGCACGATGGTGCTGACCGAAGGCGAGTCCAACGAATGGCTGACCGTGCCACCCCACAGCCACGCTTTTTTCCGGGTATCGGTGCGCACCAACCTGTGGCCGCAGATCCGCGATGTGGTCGACATGCTGAAAAATCCGCGCGATCCCGTGCCCTATCGTCTTGAAGGCGAGTTGAAAACCGGTTTATTTATCGGGAACGACGTGCAGGTGTTGCGCAATGGCGAGATAATCCCCGGCGATTTTATTCCGGAGCGACATCGATGACTCAGCAACCCCATGTCCATGGTCCCGACTGCAACCACGATCACGATCATCATGATCACGACCACGGCCATGTCCACGGCCCGAACTGCGGCCACGCTCACCAGGAGCCGGTGCGCAATACGCTGAAGGACGTGGGTCGTAACGATCCTTGCCCGTGCGGCAGCGAGAAGAAATTCAAGAAGTGCCACGGGGCTTGAGTTAAGAAACCCGATTCTCGAAACACTGCACATCCAAATGTGGGAGCGGGCTTGCTCGCGAAAGCGCAGTGTCAGTCAACCTCTCTGTTACTGATACACCGCTTTCGCGAGCAAGCCCGCTCCCACATTTAGTCTGCATTTCAAGGCTGCGATTTGCGTTGAAACAACACCACCACCTCCAACCCCCCACCCTCCCGATTGCTCAAGCTCAACCGCCCGTCATGGGCACTGGCGATCGTATGCGCGATACTCAGCCCCAGCCCGTAACCACCGGTTTCCACATTGCGTGAGCCTTCCACCCGGTAAAACGGCTCCATCACCTGTTCCAGTTGTTCCTGGGGAATCCCCGGCCCACGGTCGCTGATGACAATCTTCAAGCTGTCCGCCTTGTCCTCTACCCGCACCACCACCTCGGAGCCATAACGCACCGCGTTCTCCAGCAGGTTCTGCACGCAACGCTTGAGACTGCGGGCATACCCCGGCAATGGCTGTTTGGCCCGCCCTTCTATCGTCACCGTCTCGCCCACGTCCTGCAGGTCCGCCTGCAAGCTTTGCAGCAAGGCGTTGATGTCGATGTTCTGGCGCTTCTCGTTGATTTCGCCGCTGCTGACGAAGTCCAGGGTGCTGGAAACCATGTGCTCCATTTCTTCCAGGTCGCTGCGAAAACGTTCCTTGGTGCGGTTGTCGTCGAGCATTTCTGTACGTAACCGCAGGCGCGTAATGGGCGAGCGCAGGTCGTGGGAAATCGCCGCCAGGAAACGTGTGCGCTCGGCGATATTGGCGATCAGCCGCTGCTGCATGGCATTGAACGCCTGGGCGGCGCGGCGCACTTCGGTGGGCCCATCGAGGGCCAGCGGTGGCCGCTGGATGTCCCGGCCCAAGGCTTCGGCAGCCTTGGCCAGGGCGTTGAGCGGGCGAATGGCCAGGCGCACCGCCACCAGGGCAATGATCACCAGCACCAATACCCGCAGCAGATAAATGCGCATCACGTAATCGAACAGCAAGTCCATCGGGGAAGTACTGGTCCAGCCTTGTTCCTCGGTGGCCTGCACTTGCAGCCAGCGCCCGTCCGGCAAACGCAGGTCAATCAGGAATTGCCCCACCACAGGCCTGGAGCTGAGCAGAGTCGACAGCCCGGCATGCTGGCCCTCGGCATCCAGCAACTTGAGGCTCAACAGATGCAGGTTCTGGGTGTAGCCGGTTTTCTCCGAGAGCACTTTATTCAGCAAGCGCTCGGTGGCCTGGTCGCTGTCGCTGATGCTGCTTGTCACATCACTGGCCTGGTCACTCAGGGTCAGGCGAAAGCGCGGCGTATCGAGCAGCTTGATCAGCACATCCGCCTGCGCCGGATCGCTGTGTACCAGCCGCACCACGTCCGCCAGCCGCGTGGCGATCAGCCGGCTGGGGATTTCCAGCACCTGGCCGTGGCGCATGTCGTACCAGATGCTGCTGGTCAGGGCCTGGGCCGCGAGCATGCCGCTGACCAGGATCAGCACCAGCCGGCCGAACAGCGAACGCGGCAGCAGTTTCACGATTGCAGCGCCACGTCGTCGGCGGTGAGCATGTAACCCTCGTTGCGCACGGTCTTGATCAACCCGGCCGGCAACTGCGAGCGCAGTCGGCTGACGCACACATCAATCGAGCGGTCGAACGGCGTGCTGTCTTTGTCGAACACGTGGTTGAGCAAAAAGTCGCGGCTCAGCGGCCGGTTGGGATGCTGCAACAACAGACGCAACACCCGGTAATCGGAGTTGCCGAGGCTGACCACCACGCCTTCCGGCGAAAGCAATTGGCGGGCCCGGGTGTCCAGCTGCCAGCCGGCAAAGCTGATGCTCGGAGCTTCATCGAGCCGCGCCCGGTCCGGAAAACTCTGCACCCGGCGCAGCACCACCTTGATCCGCACCAGCAACTCCCGCGGGTCGAACGGCTTGGGCAGGTAATCGTCGGCGCCGATTTCCAGGCCGACGATCCGGTCGATCAGCGTGCCCTTGGCGGTGAGCATGATCACCGGCGTGTTGGAGCTGACGCGCAATTCGCGGCACAAACTCAGGCCGTCTTCGCCGGGCAACATCAGGTCGAGGACGATCAGGTCGATGACATTCAGCGCCAGGCGGCGGCGCATTTCCTTGCCGTCGCCGGCGGTGGACACCTGGAAGCCGGCGTCACTCAGGTAGTCGCACAGCAATTGGCGGATTTGCGGGTCGTCATCAACGATCAGCAGGTGGTCTTGCTTGGCCATGGGGCAATTCGTCCGAAACTCAAAAGGCAGGAGATAGCCGAAACTTCAGCCAGGAGTACGCGCAAATGTAATGGAATGTTGTGGGAAGCGGTAATCACGCATCCACATTACAAAGCCACGGCATGGCGGCCGATATCGGTCTTTAGACTACCGAATCTAAATGAGATTAATTGTAATTTAGCCTAGGTCACTCCGAATGCCATTGCCTACCCCTCGCGCCCTGTCGCTGCAATCTACCCTTGCGCCGATGTTCGGCCTGCTTGCCGCCGGCAGCGTTTCTCCCACCGCCTGGGCCGATGCGCCGGTGGCGGCGTCGAATGATTCAGTGCTGAGCCTGCCGGAAATCAAGATCGACGGTGAAGCCACTTCCGCCTTTAAAGTCGACCGGGTGACCTCGGCAAAAATCAGCCAGCCGCTGCTTGATGCCCCGCAAAGCGTAACCATCGTCCCGCAGCAAGTGCTCAAGGAGCAAAACGCGCAGACCTTGCAGGAAGTGTTGCGCAACGTGCCGGGCATCACCTTCATGTCCGGCGAAGGCAACCTGGGCTGGGGCGACCTGTTTTCGATTCGCGGGTTTTCCTCGGAGCAGAGCCTGACCGTCGACGGTGTGCGCGATGCCGGCCAATCGACCCGCACCGACACCTTCAACCTGCAACAGGCAGAAGTGTTCAAGGGCACCGGCTCGATCGAATCCGGCGTTTCCGCGGTAGGCGGCAGCGTCAACCTGGTGAGTAAAGAGGCGCATCTGGGGGATGCCAACAAACTCTCGGCCGGCATCGGCACCGACAGCTACCGCCGCCTCACCGGCGATTTCAACCAACAACTGAATGACACCACCGCCCTGCGCATCAACCTGATGAAGCACTACAACCAGGTGGCCGAGCGTGACGACGTGGACTACGACCGCTGGGGCATCGCGACCTCCCTCGGCTTCGGCCTGGGCACCGACACCCGCCTGTTTATCGACACCTTCTACCAGAAGGACGACAACACGCCGGACGGCGGTGTGCCGATCCAGCGCGGCACCGACGGCGACCGCATGCCGGGAGTCAAGCGCTCCAACTGGTATGGCGACTCGCACCTGTACACCCAGCAGACCAAAACCACTTCGCTGACCACCCGCTTCGAGCATGATTTCGACTGGAACGAAGCGACCCTGAAGAACCAGACCAAGTGGGAGCGTACCGACAACTTCGCGGTGCTCTCGCCCGCGCGCTTCTTCGCCGCCAACGGCAATGGCCAAAAAACCTGCACCGGCACGCGCTGTGCGACCTTGGGCTACACCGGCGTAGGACCGATCAGCCAAGTGCCCGGCAGCACGGTAAATGCCTACCCGGGATACGCCAACAGCGGTAACACCGCCTACGGTATTTTGCGAGGGAGCGACTTCGGCCAGTCGACGCGCTATACCATCCTCGACAACCAGACCGACTTCGCCTTCAAGCTCAATACCGGCGGGCTGGAACACGCGGTGGTCAGCGGGCTCGAGTTCTATCACGAGACCTACGGCGGCCTGAAACGCAACGCCGAAGTGCCGGCCGGCGATCTGTTCTTCGACATGAACGACCCGAACCACAGCTTCGCCAGCAACGAAGTGACCAAGGGTGAAGGCCAGCCACGCTCAGTGATCGACAACGCCGGCATCTACCTGGGTGACACCATCACCCTGAATGAACAGTGGCAAGTGCTCGGCTCCCTGCGCTACGACAACTGGCAGGCCAAAACCACCCAGCGTGGCCAAGCGTCCATCGACAGCACCGACGGTGCCGTGAGCGGCCGGGTCGGCGCGGTGTACAAGCCGTTGCCTAACGGCAGCATCTACGTGTCCTACAGCGAAGCGGCACAACCGTCAGCCCTGGGTGCGTCGACCAACAACCAGATCTACGGCGCCGCGAGCACCAGCAACTACACCCCGGCCAAGTCGAAGACCTACGAGATCGGCACCAAGTGGGACATTGCCCACGACCTGCTGAACGTCACCGCCGCGATCTTCCGCACCGAACTGGACAACTCCTGGGAATACCAGGACGGCGAAAGCGCTCCGGTACGCGCCCTCCCCGCCAAGCGCGTAGACGGTGTGGAACTGGGCCTGCAAGGCAATATCAGCCCGCGCTGGACGGTGTACAGCGGGTTCTCCGCGCTGAAAAGCACCCAGACCAAAGGGGCCAACAAAGGCGAGGAAGCCAAGAACGTTCCCGACCTGACCGCCAACCTGTGGACCACCTACGCCGTCACCGACGACCTGAGCCTGAGTTACGGCGCGCAATACGTAGGACGCCGCCGCTACAGCGACAACAAATACGTCGGCGGCCTGAACAACAACAGCAGCTACGCCACCGGCCCGTCCGGCGTGTACGCGATCTACACCCGTGACCACGAAAAGGCCCCCGGCTACTGGCTCAACAACGTGGCTGCGCAATACAAAGTGACCAGGCAAACCACGGTCAACCTCAACCTGAACAACGTGTTTAACAAGTTCTACTACAGCCAGATCGGCGCGTCCCTGGACGGCTTCCAGCTCTACGGCATTCCGGGCGCCGGGCGCACGCTCACCGCCAGTGTCGACTATGAGTTTTAAGCCGTGCTGATCGAAATCCCCGGCCTGTTGAGTGCCGAAGAAGTCGCGGTGGCCGTCGCCACCCTGCTCGATCAACCGTGGGTCGACGGCAAGGTCACCGTCGGGCAACGCTCGGCCAGGGCGAAAAACAACCGGCAGCTGTCGGAAGACGCGCCGGTAGCGATTCGCCTGGGTGAGCAGATTCTGTCTCGGCTGTCGGACAACGCGCTGTTCATGTCCGCCGCCCTGCCGAAGAAAATCTACCCGCCGCTGTTCAACCGCTACAGCGGCGGCGAGGCCTTCGACTGGCATATCGACAATGCGATTCGCGGCCTCAAGGGCGTGCGCGAACGGGTGCGCACCGACATCTCCGCCACCTTGTTCCTGGCTGATCCGGCCAGCTACGACGGCGGCGAACTGGTGATCCGCGACACCTTCGGCGAGCACTCGGTGAAGCTGACCGCCGGGCACCTGCTGATTTATCCCGGCAGCAGTTTGCACAAGATCAACCCGGTCACCCGCGGCGAGCGCATCGCCAGTTTCTTCTGGATCGAAAGCCTGGTGCGAGAAGACAGCCAGCGCCAACTGCTGCTGGACATGGACGTGGCGATTCAACGCCTCACCGCGCAACACGCCGACGACCACGCATTGCTGCAACTGAGCGGCGCCTATCACAACCTTTTGCGGCGCTGGAGCGATGTCTGATGCGCCGCCTTCACCTGGAGTTCTCGCCATGCTGAAACCCCGCAACTTCCTCAAGCTGGGCGCGCTGTTTGCCGTGCTGATCCTCGGCCACGCCGAAACCGCCGCCGCCCATGAAGTCACCGACGTGCTGGGCCGCAAGGTCGAGGTGCCAGACCACGTGCAACGCGTGGTGCTCGGCGAAGGCCGGCTGATTTCGGCCTTTGCCTTGCTGGACAAGGACGCGCCATTCCAACGGATTGTCGGCTGGCAGAATGATTTGAAACTGTTGGACGCCCACACCTATAACGCCTACGTGGCGAAATTTCCGACGGTAAAAGACATTCCGCTGATTGGCCAGGCGTCGGAGCAAAGCGTCAGCGCCGAGGAAATTCTTTCGCTGAAACCGGACCTGGCGGTGTTCAGCATTTCCGGCCATGGCCCGACTGAACACAGCCCGGTGGCGGACGTGTTGGCCAAGGCGGGCATTGCAGTGTTGTTCGTCGACTTCCGCATCAACCCGGTGCAAGGCACCCACGCCAGCATGACCGCCCTGGGCCAGGCCCTGGGCCGGGAAACCCAGGCCAAGGCGTTCCTCGACTTTTATGACCAGCACATCAAGGTGATCACCGACGCCGTCGCCACCTTGCCGGCCGGGCCGCGCCCGAGCGTGTTCCTGGAATTGCTGGCCGGCGCCTGGCAGGCACCGGGGCACACCACTGGCAAGAGCGGCATGGGTGAAGTGATCAAGCTGGTGGGCGGGCGTAACATCGCCGCCGACGTGGTGCCGGGGGCGCTGGGAGATATCAGTGTCGAGTACGCGCTGAAAGCTGACCCGGATGTGTATGTGGCCACCGGCAATCACAAGCCCGGGTTGATTCTGGGTGCTGGCGTGAGCAACGAAGACGCGCGTGCCGCGTTTGACGCCGTGCTGGCCCGCCCTGAGTTTGTGAACCTTCGGGCGATTCGTGAGGGCAATTCCCACGGTCTGTGGCATGACTTCTACAACTCGCCGTACAACCTGCTGGCGATTGAAGCGCTGGCCAAGTGGGTGCATCCGGAATTGTTCGCCAAGCTGGATCCCAAGGCGACCATGGAAGCGATGAACCAACAGTTCCTCGGCATGCCGCTGCAGGGTGCTTACTGGATTGATGGCAAGGCCAAGTAACTAAGGCTCACAACCCATTCCCTGCCTGGACACGGTTCCTGTGGGAGCTGGCTTGCCTGCGATAGCGGTGTTGGATTCACCATCGCCATCGCAGGCAAGCCAGCTCCCACACTGACCGTGTACCGGCAGGGATTTTCGTCGTTTTCAAGGCTGCGAATCCAATGACCACTCAAACCCTCGACCTCGCCACCGCCAGCCAAGGCTATCGCCGCCTGCTGGCCCGCCGCTTCTGGCTGCTGGCCCTGCTGGGTGGCGCGCTGATGTGCGCGATCCTCGTGGACCTGGCCAGCGGCCCGTCGGGCATGGGCCTTGGCGCCCTGCTCGATGGCTTGCTGCACCCGGCCCACCTGAGCGCCACCGACCAGGTGATCATCTGGAACGTGCGCCTGCCCTACGCCTTGATGGCGGTGTTGGTCGGTTGCGCGCTGTCGCTGGCGGGCGCCGAGATGCAGGCGATCCTTAACAACCCGCTCGCCAGTCCATTCACCCTGGGGGTTTCCTCGGCGGCGGCGTTGGGCGCGTCCCTGGTGATTGTGTTTCCGGTGACGACGCTGTGGGTGTCGGCCAATACGGCGATTTCCATTTCGGCCTTTGTGTTTGCCGCCGCCTCGGTCTTTTTGCTGCAAGCCATGTCGCGCCTGCGCGGTGCCGGGGTGGAAAGCCTGGTGCTGTTCGGGATTGCCCTGGTGTTCAGTTGCAACGCGGTGGTCGCCCTGTTGCAACTGGTCGCCACCGAAGATGTGCTGCAACAACTGGTGTTCTGGACCCTGGGCAGCGTGACCCGGGCCAACTGGGACAAGCTCGGCATCCTCGCGTTGGTGGTCGCCGTGGTCATGCCCTTTTCCTTCGCGGCCGCGCCACGCCTGACCCTGTTGCGCATGGGCGAAGACCGCGCGCAAAGCTTCGGTGTCGATGTGAAGCGCCTGCGGTTTTTCTCGTTGTTGCGTATCAGCCTGCTGTCGGCCACCGCCGTGGCGTTTGTGGGAACCATCGGATTTATCGGCCTGGTGGGTCCGCACATCGCGCGGATTCTGGTGGGTGAAGACCAGCGCTTCCTGCTGCCGGCCAGCGCGCTTGTCGGCGCGTTACTGTTGTCGCTGTCATCCATCGCCAGCAAGCTGATCATGCCCGGGGTGATCGTACCCGTGGGTATCGTCACCGCGCTGGTGGGCGTGCCGATTTTCGTGTTGCTGGTGTTCAAGCGCGGGAGGCAGTTATGAGCAGCGGGCTGTCGATTCAGAACGCCCAGGTCAGCTATGGCCGGCGCCAGATTGTGCATGACCTGAGTTTGCCAACCCTGGCCCACGGCAGCCTGACCGCGTTGATCGGGCCGAACGGTGCGGGCAAGTCGACGTTGCTGCGGGCGGTGGCGGGGCTGGAAAAGATGCAGGGCGTTGTCAGATTGGGTGACCTGGACCTGACGAAAATGTCCGTCGGTGACCGCGCCCGGCGTGTGACCTATATGCCGCAAAACCTTCCGCCGGGCTTGAGCCTGAGTGTGATGGAAAGCGTGATCGCGGCGCTGCGGGTGGCGAACGTCGAGGGCATTGCGCTTTCAAGCGACGCGTGCATGCGCGAGGCCTTTGATGCGTTGCAAAGGATTGGCATCGCTCATCTGGCGGATCAGCTATTGAGCACGTTATCCGGCGGCCAGCGGCAACTGGTCAGCCTGGCGCAACTGATTGCGCGCCGGCCACAGGTGATGCTGCTGGATGAACCCACCAGTGCGCTGGACTTGAACTACCAGTTGAAGGTCATGGATTGCGTGCGCGACCTGGTGCGGGAACACAACCTGATCGCCGTGGTGGTGCTGCACGACATCAACCTCGCGGCGCGCTATGCCGACCATATCGCGGTGCTGCGCCAAGGCCGGCTGTACGCCAGTGGCGCGGCGGATGACGTGCTGGATACGGCGCTGTTTGCCGAAGTCTATGGTGTGCGGGTACGCATCGAGCGATGCTCACAACAAACGTTGCAGGTGTTGGTGGACGGCGCCGTAACCTGACCTCCCTACGGGAGGAGGGTTTCTGAAGAGATGACGGTGGCGTACTCGCCGTGCAGGTTGCCCAACGACATGGCATGTACCGCCTGCGCCGAATGCATCTGCCCGAAAAAGTCCGCCTTGTCGAAGGTGTAGCAGGCATCTTCGATAACCCACGTCTCAAACCCCAGGTTGCCGGCACTGCGGGCCGTGGCCTCCACCGAGTTATGGGTGGCCACGCCCACCAGCACCACTTGCCGAAGCCCGGCCTCACGCAACCTCGCTTCCAGCCCCGTCCCACAAAATGCGTCCGACACCCGTTTCTGGATCAACTGCTCACCCGCCTGCGGAATAAATGCATCCTGAAACTCCACCCCCGACTGCTGCGGCCAGAACACCGATTCCGGTGAATGGGACAGATGCTGCACATGAATCACCGGCCAGCCTTCGCGCCGCCAATGCGCCAGCAACGCCAGCATGCGCGCCTCGGCGTGCGGATTATTGCGCCGTCCCAGCCTGGGATGGTGAATGCCTTTTTGCTGGTCAATCAGAATCAACGCTGCGCCCGCACGAATTTCCATATCGATAGACCCAAATGTTTCATTGAATTTTCGTCACCCTAACATCACCTATACCAACAGGCATTCGCTCAAGCGTCACCACCCTTGGAGAGCTTCATGATCGACCTGTATTACTGGACCACCCCCAACGGTCACAAAGTGTCGTTGTTCCTGGAAGAAGCCGGCCTGCCTTACGAGGTACACCCGATCAACATCGGCCAGGGCGATCAGTTCAAGCCCGACTTCCTGAAGATCGCCCCCAATAACCGCATCCCGGCCATCGTCGATCAGAACCCGACCGACGGCGGCGCGCCGATTTCCCTGTTCGAATCCGGTGCGATCCTGCTGTACCTCGCGGAAAAAACCGGCAAGTTCATTCCCCAGGACCTGCGTGGTCGTCAGGAAGCGCTGCAATGGCTGTTCTGGCAAATGGGTGGCCTGGGCCCGATGGCCGGCCAGAATCACCACTTCAGCCAGTTCGCCCCGGAAAAGATTCCCTACGCGATCAAACGCTATGTGGATGAGACCGCCCGCCTGTATGGCGTGCTGGACCGGCGCCTGGCCGACCGCAAGTTCGTGGCCGGCGAGGAATACAGCATTGCCGACATGGCGATCTACCCGTGGATCGTTTCCCACAAGTGGCAGAGCCAGAAGCTGGAAGACTTCCCACATGTAGAACGCTGGTTCAACCACATCAAGCAACGCCCGGCGACGGTGCGTGCCTATGAGCTGGTGCAGAAGGTCAATCCGCCAAAATCCTGAAGGTCAACGGGATCAAAATGTGGGAGCGGGCTTGCTCGCGAATGCGGTGGATCAGCCACAACTCTTTTAGCTGATACACCGCCTTCGCGAGCAAGCCCGCTCCCACACTGATTTGTGCCCGACTGGAAACCTTACGCAAATCCTGAAATAAGCATCGCCTCCCGCTTGCGTCGTTTCGCCGCGCTCACTAACGTAGCGCCTTTACTGACGCTACCCCCCGCAGGAGCTTTGCCATGGCCTCGCCAGCCCTCTCACATTTTCTTCCCCGGTTCGGCGTTGCCGCGGCAATTGCCAGTGCCTTGGGCCTGGCCGGTTGCCAGTTACAGAGCACCCAAGACACCCTGCCTCCGGTTTCCGGCGTACAGCCGATCAAGGGCCTGGCGCAGAACGTTTCGGTGCGCCGCAACAGCCAGGGCATCCCGCTGATTGAAAGCAGCACCTTCCACGATGCGCTGTTCACCCTGGGCTACGTGCACGCCAGCGACCGCATCACCCAGATGGTCACCCTGCGCCTGCTGGCCCAGGGCCGCCTGGCGGAAATGTCCGGGCCGGATGTGCTGGATGTCGACCGTTTCATGCGGGCGGTCAACCTGCGCAAAAGCGCCGGCGAGCTGTATAACGCCTCGTCGCCGCGCCTCAAGCGCTTCTTTGAAGTGTATGCACGCGGGGTCAACGCCTACCTGTTCCGCTACCGCGACAAGCTGCCGCCAGACCTGGCCCAGACTGGCTACAAGCCTGAATACTGGAAGCCGGAAGATTCGGCGCTGCTGTTCTGCCTGCTGAATTTCAGCGAGTCGACCAACTTGCAGGAAGAGCTGTCGTCATTGGTGCTCGCGCAAAAAGTCGGTGCCGACAAACTCGCCTGGCTGACCCCGAGCTACCCGGATGAACCGCTGCCAGTGGCCGAGTCCGACAAGCTCAAGGGCATCAACCTGGGCCAGATCCCGGGCCTCGCTGCGCTGACCAGCCTCAGCGAACACCTCGGCACCCTCAACACCCTGGGCACGTCCAGCTCCAGCAACTGGGCGATCGGCCCGCAGCGCAGCCGCAGCAACAAGAGCCTGCTGGCCAATGACCTGTCGACCTCGATGCAGGCTCCGTCGCTGTGGAACTACGTGCAGATCCGCTCGCCGAAATACCAGGCCGCCGGTGTGTCCATCGCCGGTTTGCCAACCCTGCTTTCCGGCTTCAACGGCAAGGTGGCCTGGAGCATGAGCCAGGTCTCGGGTGACACCCAGGACGTATTCCTGGAGAAGGTCAAGCGCCAGGGCAACGCGCTGTACTACGAGAACAACGGCAAATGGCTGCCCGCCATCGTGCGCAACGAAACCTACTTCGCCAAGGGCCAGCGGCCGATTCGCGAAGCGGTGTACGAAACCCGCCACGGGCCGCTGCTCAACAGTGCCCAGTCGCTGACCAGCGGCTACGGCCTGGCGTTGCAAACCGCCGATTTCAAGGACGACAAGAGCCTGGACGCGTTCTTCGACCTGTCCCGTGCGCAAACCGCCGGTAAAGCGTCTGACGCCACCCGGGAAATTCGCGCAATTGCCTTGAACATGGTCTTCGCCGACGCCAGCAGCATTGGCTGGCAAGTGACCGGGCGGTTCCCCAACCGCCGTGAAGGCGAAGGCCTGGTGCCATCGCCGGGCTGGGACGGGCGTTTCGACTGGGATGGCTACGCCGACGCGATGCTGCACCCCTACGATCAGGACCCGGCCCAGGGTTGGATCGGCACGGCCAACCAGCGCACCATTCCCCGTGGCTACGGCATGCAACTGTCCAACTCGTGGGCCGCGCCGGAACGCGCCGAACGTATCGCGCAACTGGCCGGCAGCGGCAAGCATGACAGCCGCAGCATGATTGCCATGCAGTACGACCAGACCACCACGTTTGCCGCCAAGCTCAAGAGCATGTTCCAGGCGCCGGGCATGGCCCAGCCGCTGAAACAGGCGATCGATGGATTGCCGGTGGCAGACCAGGCCAAGGCGCGGGAAGCACTGGGCCGCCTGATGGCCTTCGACGGTCGGCTGGCATCCACCTCCGCCGACGCGGCGATTTATGAGTTGTTCCTGCAGGAAAGCGCCAAGCAGATTTTCCTCGACGAACTCGGTCCGGAAAACAGCGCCACCTGGAAAGCCTTCATCGGTAACGCCAACCTGTCGTACTCGGCGGTGGCCGACCACCTGCTGGGGCGCGAAGACAGCCCGTTCTGGAATGACGCCCGCACCGGGCAGAAAACCGACAAGCCGGCGATCCTCGCCCGCAGCCTGGCCGCCGCGATCACCGCAGGCGACAGCGCGCTGGGCGCCGATCACAAGGCCTGGCAGTGGGGCAAACTGCACAGCTACACCTGGAAGAACACCAGCGGCCAGGCCATTCGCGGCCCACTGGCCGCGGGCGGCGATCACAACACGCTGAACAGCGCACCGTATAGCTGGGGCCAGAGTTTCGACACGACCCAGGTGCCGGCGCTGCGGATGATTGTCGACTTCGGCCTGGCGGAACCGATGATGGGCCAAAGCGGCATCGGCCAATCCGGCAACCCGGCCAGCCCGAACTATGCCAATGGCATCGACCCGTGGCTGAAGGCGCAATACCTGAGCTTCCCGATGCAGCCACAGAACTTTGACGGGGTGTACGGGAAGACGCGGTTGACGCTGGTGCCGGGCAAGTAACCCGGTTTCCCAGACTCAACCGGATCAAAATGTGGGAGCGGGCTTGCTGTGGTGAGCGGGCTTGCCCCGCGTTGGGCTGCGAAGCAGCCCCATCAATCTGTGGTGAACCCGACGGGGGACAAGCCCCCTCACCACAGCAAGCCCGCTCCCACATTTGATTGCATGCATTCCGATAGAACTTCTCCACCCGCCCTCGCCTCATAATTAACAAGCCCACCTCCACGGCACGCCCATGGACCTTGTTATCGCCCGGCCCGAAGGCCTCTACTGCCCCGCCGGGGATTTCTACATCGACCCCTGGCGCCCGGTGGAACGTTCGGTCATCACCCACGCCCACGGCGACCACGCCCGCACCGGCAACCAACACTACCTGGCCGCCGCCCCCGGCGAAGGTATCCTGCGCTCGCGCCTCGGCCAGGACATCAACCTGCAAACCCTGGCCTACGGCGAAAGCCTGCGCCACCACGGCGTCACCTTGAGTTTCCACCCCGCCGGCCATGTCCTCGGCTCCGCCCAGGTGCGCCTGGAATACCAGGGTGAAGTCTGGGTCGCCTCCGGCGACTATAAAGTCGAGCCCGACGGCACCTGCGCGCCGTTCGAACCGGTGCGCTGCCATACGTTTATCACCGAATCGACCTTCGGCCTGCCGATCTACCGCTGGCAGCCCCAGGCGCAGATTTTTGCCGGGATCAACGACTGGTGGCAGGCCAATATCGCCGCCGGCAAGGCCAGCGTGTTGTTCTGTTATTCCTTCGGCAAAGCCCAGCGGATTCTCCACGGCATCGACGCCAGCATCGGCCCGATCCTCAGCCATGGCGCGGTCGAACCCTTGAACCGGGTGTACCGCGAAGCTGGCATCTATATCCCTGAAACCCTCTACGCCGGCGACTTCAAAAAGACCGACCCTTTGTTGCGCCAGGGCCTGATCATCGCCCCGCCCTCCGCCGGTGGCAGCACTTGGATGCGCCGCTTCGGCGACTACAGTGACGCCTTCGCCAGCGGCTGGATGCGCCTGCGCGGCACCCGGCGACGGCGCGGCGTGGATCGCGGCTTTGTGCTCTCGGACCACGCCGATTGGCCCGGACTGTTATGGGCCATCGAGCAAACCGGTGCCGAGCGGGTAATGGTCACCCACGGTTCTGTGGGCGTATTGGTCAGGCACCTGCGGGAAAAGGGCCTGGATGCCCAGGGATTCACCACCGAATACGGCGATGACGAAGAGGAGGCCACGTCATGAAAGCCTTCGCCGAGCTGTACGCCAACCTCGACGCCACCACCTCCAGCAACGCCAAGCTCGCCGCCTTGCAGGCTTATTTCCTACAGGCGCCCGCGGAAGATGCGGCATGGGCGGTGTACTTTTTATCCGGCGGCCGGCCCCGACAACTGGTGCCCACCCGGTTGCTGCGGGACATGGCCACCGAAGCCGCGAGCATTGAGCCGTGGCTGTTCGAAGAAAGTTATCAGTCGGTAGGCGACCTGGCGGAAACCATTTCCCTGCTGTTACCGGAATCGCCCCACACCTCGGACGATGGTCTGGCCGTGTGGCTGGAAGAAAAACTCCTGCCCTTGCGTGGCCTGCAGCCAGAAGAACTGGCAGAACGCCTGCCCGCGTTGTGGGCACAGCTGGATCAGCCGAGCCTGATGCTCTGCATCAAGCTGATCACCGGCAGCTTCCGGGTCGGTGTGTCGAAGTTGCTGGTCACCCGCGCCCTGGCCGCCATGGCCGGGCTGGACAGCAAACGCGTGGCCCAGCGGCTGGTGGGCTACACCGACCTGTCGAACCGTCCGACGGCCGAAGGCTATTTGAAGCTGATTGCCGCCGAATCGTCCGACGAACACGCCCAGCGTGGCGGGCAGCCTTATCCGTTTTTCCTGGCCCATGGCCTGGCCCAGCCGGTGGAACAGTTCGATGCCTTGCTCGGCTCCCCTGCTGACTGGCAAGTGGAATGGAAGTGGGACGGTATCCGCGCACAACTGGTCAAGCGCGAAGGCCGCTTGTGGGTCTGGTCTCGGGGCGAAGAACTGGTCACCGAGCGCTTTCCGGAGCTTCATGACCTGGAAAACAGCCTGCCCGATGGCACGGTGATCGACGGCGAAATCGTGGTGTGGAAGGACTCGGTGCAACCCTTCGCCCTGCTGCAACAGCGCATTGGCCGCAAGACCCTGGGCAAGAAAATCCTCGAAGACGCGCCGGTCGCCGTGCTGGCTTATGACCTGCTGGAACACCACGGCGAAGACTGGCGCAACCACACCCAGGCCGAACGCCGGGCGCAACTGGAGCTGGTGGTCAGCGACTGCGACCAGCCAACATTGCGCACGTCGCCATTGCTGATCGGCGATAGCTGGCAAGACTTGGCAGAGCAGCGTGAGGCGTCTCGCAGCCTGGGCGTGGAAGGCATGATGCTCAAGGCCCGGGACGGGCTCTACGGCGTGGGCCGGACCAAGGACATGGGCGTGTGGTGGAAGTGGAAAGTCGACCCGTTCAGTGTCGATGCCGTGCTGATCTATGCCCAGCGCGGCCATGGCCGGCGCGCCAGCCTGTACAGCGACTACACCTTTGCGGTGTGGGACGGCCCGCCCGGTACTGAGCGTACGTTGGTGCCGTTCGCCAAGGCGTATTCGGGGCTGACCGATGAAGAAATGCGCAAGGTCGACGCCATCGTACGCAAGACCACCGTGGAGAAATTCGGCCCGGTGAGCAGCGTCACGCCGAGCATGGTGTTTGAACTGGGTTTTGAAGGGATTGCCCTGTCCAAGCGGCACAAGAGCGGAATTGCGGTGCGTTTCCCGAGGATGTTGCGCTGGCGCCAGGACAAGGCCGTCGAGGAAGCCGACAACCTGGCGACCCTGCAGGATTTACTGGCCTGACACGTCTCTCACGAACGCCACCGATCAATGTGGGAGCGGGCTTGCTCGCGAATGCGGTGTGTCAGTCAATACATGTACCGACTGATCCACCGCCTTCGCGAGCAAGCCCGCTCCCACATTTGAAAACCTCGCACGCCCCAAAATAATGCATAGATTTATCAATGCCCATTTTCGGGCATTTCCTACTGGCACAACTCCTTAATCTCACCTTTTAAAACGACCATTCGGAACTATGGTGCAGAAATTGCTACTTGAGTCCGGTCTGACACCGTTCAGTAACAGTCCTAACCGCGCCACAAGCGCTTATCTTGGTTTCCAGGGATTACATAATGAAAAAAGCATTGCTGACCCTTTCTGCACTGGCTCTGTGCATGGCCGCCGGTTCCGCGCTGGCCAAGGAATACAAGGAATTGCGTTTTGGTGTCGATCCGTCCTACGCGCCGTTTGAGTCTAAAGCCGCTGACGGCAGCCTGGTGGGCTTCGATATCGACCTGGGCAATGCCATCTGTGCCGAGCTGAAGGTCAAGTGCAAGTGGGTCGAAAGTGATTTCGACGGCATGATTCCAGGCCTCAACGCCAACAAGTTTGACGGCGTGATTTCCTCGATGACCGTGACCGAAGCCCGTGAAAAGGCGATCGACTTCTCCAACGAGCTGTTCTCCGGCCCAACTTCCCTGGTGTTCAAAAAGGGCGCGAACTACTCCACGCCTGAGTCCCTCAAGGGCAAAAGCGTTGGCTACGAGCAAGGCACCATCCAGGAAGCCTACGCCAAGGCCGTACTGGACAAGGCCGGTGTCACCACCAAGGCCTACGCCAACCAGGACCAGGTGTACGCCGACCTGACTTCCGGCCGCCTGGACGCTTCCGTGCAGGACATGCTGCAAGCCGAACTGGGCTTTTTGAAGTCGCCAGCCGGTGCTGACTACGAAGTCAGCAAGGCCATCGACGATCCACTGCTGCCGTCCAAAACTGCGGTCGGTATCAAAAAAGGTAACAAAGACCTCAAGGCCTTGTTGGATAAAGGTATCAAAGCGTTACACGATGATGGCACCTACGCCACCATCCAGAAGAAACACTTTGGCGATCTGAACCTGTACAGCGGCAAATAATGCCTGGGGCGCCCTTCCTCTGGAGGGGCGCTTTTTTATCGCCATAGGTCCTGATTTATGTTCGAAGATCTTTTGCAAACCCTGGGGCTCAGTGCCTTCAGCTTGAAGGGTTTCGGCCCGCTGTTGCTGCAAGGCACCTGGATGACCGTCAAGTTGTCGGTGTTCTCCCTGGCCGTCAGCGTGTTGCTGGGCCTGCTCGGGGCTACTGCCAAACTGTCCAGCCTGCCGTTCCTGCGGATTCCCGCGCAGATCTACACCACCCTGATTCGCGGCGTGCCCGACCTGGTGCTGATGCTGCTGATTTTCTACAGCCTGCAAATCTGGCTGACCAGCTTTACCGACTTTATGGAATGGGACTACATCGAGATCGACCCATTCAGCGCCGGGGTCATCACCCTGGGCTTTATCTACGGTGCGTATTTCACCGAGACCTTTCGCGGCGCGATCCTCGCCGTGCCCCGTGGCCAGTTGGAGGCCGCCACGGCCTACGGGCTCACGCGTGGCCAGCGGTTTCGCTTCGTGACCTTCCCGCAGATGATGCGCTTCGCCCTGCCGGGCATTAACAACAACTGGTGCGTGATGCTCAAGGCCACCGCCCTGGTGTCGATCATCGGCCTGGCCGACCTGGTCAAGGCCGCGCAGGATGCCGGCAAGAGTACTTATCAGCTGTTCTATTTCCTGGTGATCGCCGCGTTTATCTACCTGTTGATCACCAGCGCGTCCAACTTCGTCCTGCGCCGCCTCGAACGGCGCTACTCCGCAGGCTCCCGGGAGGCAGTGCGATGATCGAACTTATCCAGCAATACTGGCGCCCCTTCCTTTATAGCGACGGCCAGCACATCACCGGGCTGGCCATGACGATGTGGCTGCTCAGCGCGTCGATCTTCATCGGCTTCCTGGTATCGATCCCGCTGTCCATTGCGCGGGTGTCGCGCAATCGCTGGGTGCGCTGGCCGGTGCAGTTCTACACCTACCTGTTTCGCGGCACGCCGCTGTATATCCAGTTGCTGATTTGCTACACCGGGATCTACAGCATCGCGGCGGTTCGCGCGCAGCCGGTGCTGGACGCGTTCTTTCGTGATGCGATGAACTGCACGATTCTCGCCTTCGCCCTCAACACCTGCGCCTACACCACGGAGATTTTTGCCGGGGCGATCCGCAGCATGGCCCACGGCGAAGTCGAAGCGGCGAAAGCCTACGGCCTCAGCGGCTGGAAGCTGTATGCCTACGTGATCATGCCGTCGGCCCTGCGCCGCTCGCTGCCGTACTACAGTAATGAAGTGATCCTGATGCTGCACTCGACGACGGTGGCCTTCACCGCGACCATCCCGGATATCCTGAAAGTCGCCCGGGACGCCAACTCGGCCACCTACATGACCTTTCAATCATTCGGTATCGCTGCGCTGATCTACCTGACCGTGACCTTTGCCCTGGTCGGTCTGTTTCGTCTGGCGGAGCGTCGCTGGCTGGCCTTTCTCGGCCCCAGCCACTAAGGAGCCTTCATGCGTCATCAGATTCATCCACTTGTGGCGCCGGTGCCGGGCACGGAGCGACAAATCCACAGTTTCCACTTCGGGCCGGAGCAGGCCGAAGGCAAGGTCTACATCCAGTCGTCACTGCACGCCGACGAATTGCCGGGCATGCTGGTGGCCTGGCACTTGAAGGCGCGCCTGGCGGAGCTGGCTGCGGCCGGCCGCCTGCGCAGCGAGATCGTGCTGGTGCCGATCGCCAACCCGACCGGCCTGGAACAGGTGTTGATGGACATCCCCCTGGGCCGCTACGAGCTGGAAAGCGGGCAGAACTTCAACCGCCTGTTTGTCGACCTGTCCGACGAGGTTGGCAATCAAGTCGAAGGCCTGCTGGGAGATGATCCTGCGCACAACGTCGAACTGATCCGCGATGCGCTGACCATGGCCCTGGCGGCGCAAACGCCCGTCACACAACTGGAATCCCAACGCCTGGTGCTGCAACGCCTGGCGTGTGATGCCGACATGGTGCTGGACCTGCACTGCGACTTCGAAGCCGTTGCACACCTGTACACCACCCCCGAGGCGTGGCCGCAGGTGGAGCCGCTGGCGCGCTATATCGGTTCGGAAGCCAGCCTGTTGGCTACCGATTCCGGTGGGCAGTCGTTCGATGAGTGTTTCACGCTGGTGTGGTGGCAATTGCAACAACGGTTTGGCGAGCGCTTCCCGATTCCGATGGGCAGCTTTTCGGTGACCGTCGAGTTGCGCGGCCAGGGCGACGTCAACCACGGCCTGGCCAGCCTCGACTGCCAGGCGATCATCGATTACCTGATTCACTTCGGCGCAATCAGCGGCGAGCCGGCACCGCTACCGGAATTGCCCTACCCCGCCACACCGCTGGCGGGCGTCGAGCCGGTGGCCACACCCGTGGGCGGCTTGCTGGTATTCAGCGCGCTGCCTGGGGAATACGTGGACGCCGGGCAACTGATCGCCGAAATCATCGACCCCATTTCCGACCGCGTAACGCCAGTGCATTGCCGCAATGCCGGGCTGCTTTACGCTCGTTCGCTGCGGCGCATGGCCACTGCCGGGATGGTCATTGCCCATGTCGCAGGCACTGAAGCCTATCGCAGCGGCTACCTACTTTCGCCTTGAGGATGCACGCCCCATGTACAAATTGACCGTTGAAGGCCTGCATAAAAGCTATGGCGACAATGAGGTGCTCAAAGGTGTCTCGCTCAAGGCCAGGACCGGTGATGTGATCAGCTTGATCGGCGCCAGTGGCTCGGGCAAGAGTACCTTTTTGCGGTGTATCAATTTTCTTGAACAACCGAATGACGGCGCCATGACGCTGGATGGGCAGCAGATTCGCATGGTCAGTGACCGCCATGGGATGCGCGTGGCGGATGATGCTGAGTTGCAGCGCCTGCGTACGCGGTTGGCGATGGTGTTTCAGCATTTCAACCTGTGGAGCCACATGAGTGTGCTGGAGAACATCACCATGGCGCCGCGCCGGGTGCTGGGTTGCAGCAAGAAGGACGCCGAGGATCGCGCTCGCCGGTATCTGGACAAGGTTGGGTTGCCGGCGCGGGTGGCCGGTCAATATCCGGCGTTTTTGTCGGGTGGCCAGCAACAGCGGGTGGCGATTGCCCGGGCGCTGGCGATGGAGCCGGAGGTGATGCTGTTTGACGAGCCGACTTCGGCGCTGGACCCGGAGTTGGTGGGTGAGGTGTTGAAGGTGATCCAGGGTTTGGCTGAGGAAGGCCGGACGATGATCATGGTGACCCATGAGATGAGCTTTGCGCGCAAGGTGTCGAGCCAGGTGCTGTTTTTGCACAAGGGGTTGGTGGAGGAACAGGGTGCGCCGGAGGATGTGCTGGGTAATCCGAAGAGCGAGCGGTTGCAGCAGTTTTTGAGTGGGAATTTGAAGTAGCCCGCAGGGGTTGGGTGTATATCCGTTATT